>DRHN01000261.1 GCA_011049595.1 Spirochaetota bacterium
CAGCATGGTCATCCGCGATCAGTACACGGATCATCTCGGCCATGGCTTCACCTCCAGGCTGACTTTTATAGTTGTGCCCTGTTCCGGAACAGAGTTTATGCTCAGCTTGCCGCCTAAATCCCTGACGCGTTCAGTTATACTAATCAATCCCAGCCCCCCCTTGTCCTTTACCCCTTCCGGGTCAAACCCGCATCCATTGTCTGACACTTCCAATTCGAGCCGTCTGCCGTCAGGAGATACGACAATGCAGACTGATACAGAAGCAGCGTGAGCGTGCTGCATGGCGTTATTCAACGCTTCCTGTGCAATACGATACAGCCCTTCTTCGACGGCCGTCGGTAACTCAATGGCTCCTTCCGGCTTGACCATGAAACGAGTCTGCACACCTGCCCGGCCTTCGACGGAATCCAGCCGGTGGCGCAATGCGCCAACCAGCCCTTCATCTTCGAGTGCAATGGGGCGCAGGTTGTAGACAAGCAGCCTCATCTCCTTGAGCGATTGTCCGGCAGTATCGGCAATGCGGGTCAGGTTATGCTTGATCTGTTCGGATTTGCCGGTTTCACCCAGTTCCAGCGCGGCCTGGGTAAAGAGAGTCAGGCTGTAAAGCGATTGAGTCACCGAGTCGTGCAGGTCACGCGCGAGACGATTCCGTTCGGAGGCAACAGCGGTCAAAGCCGCCTTGCGCGCTAATGCTTCCTCCGCCAGCCTGCGGCTATCGATCTCCTTCTCCAGAAGCCCATTAGTCCTCGACAGCTCGGTCGTTCTTTCCTCCACCAGCTCTATAAGCTCACGCCTGTGCGCCTCAATGCTCCTGATGCGCAGACGGTAAGCAATGAATCCTGCTCCCAACAGGACTGCTGTGATAAACCCTCTAAACCACCAGGTTGCCCAAACCGGCGGCACGATGGTCAACTTTATTGAAACCCCTTCTTTATTCCAGACACCATCATTATTTGAGCCTATCAGCCGGAGCGTGTATGTTCCGCCGGGAAGATGTGTATATCTTCCATATCGCTTTGTTCCGATGTAGTTCCAATCCTCCTCAAAACCTTCAAGTTTATAGGCATACTGGTTTTTTTCAGGATTTGCATAGCTGAGCGCGGAAAATTCAAATTCAAAAAAATTGTTCGGCCACTCAAACGTTACTCCTGCCAGGCTGTCAACAGATTTATATAATTGGACATTCTCACCGCCCTGCGTTAAAGAGGTAAGCACCACAGGCGGGACATGAGGATTATCCACGATTAGTTCCGGATAAAACGCGCTGAGACCGTTTATACCGCCGAAAAACATCTCGCCGCTGTTGCTCTTGTAGTAAGAACCGCCATTGAATTCGTTGCCCTGAAGTCCATCTGTCACATCGTAGTTTTTGAAAGTTTCTGTTCGGGGGTCGTACCTTGATATGCCTTTATTGGTGCTAATCCAGATCCTGCCCTGACCGTCCTCCAGTACACCGTAAATCACATTATTCGGCAACCCATCTTTCTCTGTGTAGCGGATAAAAGTCTCTGATTCCGGTTCGAACTTGTTCAACCCATCAATTGTTCCAACCCACAGCCTTCCCTCCCTGTCTTCGTATATTGACATAATAACGTTGTGAGACAGGCTATGAGGATCGTTTGGATCGGCATGATAGTGTGTGTATTTCCGGGTTTCCCGATCGAATCCAACCAGCCCATTCGCGGTTCCGATCCAGAAAATCCCCGCCCGATCCTCATGAAATGCCCATAATCTATTGCTGCCCATGCTCTGGGAATTACCTGGGTCGTCCTGATAGCGGGTGAATTGACCTGTTTTTGGATCAAATCGATTAAGACCCCCTCCTTTAGTACCGATCCAAAGCATCCCTTCTCGATCTTCATGAATAAACATAACAACATTGTGACTCAAGCTGTTTCCATCAACAGGGTCATTTATATAATGTATGAAACGCTCTGTTTCCTGATCAAACCTGTCGAGCCCGCCGCTGGTGCCGATCCAGATAGCACCGGCCCGGTCCTGGTAAATTACTCTGACAAAGTTGTGACTCAGGCTTTGAGGATCAAAAGGATCATTTTGGTAATGATACCAGAGGTTTTCATCCCGATCGTATCTATCTAACCCTGCATCAGTTCCAATCCAGAGCATACCTGCCTGATCTTCATAGATAGACCGGACATTATTGCTACTCAAGCCGTTAGGACTGCCTGGATTTTCCTGATAGTGGATGAAATGCCTTTTGCGCATATCCAGTTTGTGAATGCCTCCGGCTACCGTTCCAATCCAGAGCACCCCTTCTCTGTCTTCATAGATCGAAGTCACCCTCCTCAAACCGGGTGAATTGACGTAACCCCGCCTTCCCGTATAGTGATCAATCGTTCTGTTTTCCGATCAACTCTATCAAGCCCGTCCTCGGTTCCAAACCACATAAACCCTTTACTGTCCTGGAGTATGCAGAACACGGTACTTTGCGAGAGACCCTGTTCAATTGATATATGCTCAAATTTGAGGTGTTCTTGCATATATTGAAGGTGCAGGGCATTGCCTGTTCGTTCGTCTGCCGATAAGTCTTCATCCAGCGGGGTTTCTTCGATGAGGCTGGTTGTTGTGAACTCGGGAGGAAAGGGAGCCGGCATATTATCACAGGCCGTTACTGACAGCACGGTTATTATAAGCAGTAGAGGAATAAGTACGTTACGCAGCTTTGCAGCCGTCTTGCGCTGTAATTGATAAGGGCTGTTGTAATTTGTGACCTGTAATGCTTCCATGAAGCAACACCCGTAAGATTAAAAGGCTGTGAATGCAATTTCAGCCTGTAATCTTCTGCCTCTTTTCCCCACAATAAACCGGCGGGTGTATTATGTCAAGAAAATTAAGACAGTTATTTTACGGGCTTCATCAGGATTGGCGCTAATAATGATCGAATAGGCTGGCGGCGCCTTTGATCAATATGCTAACAAAAACGAAAAAAGCCAGTCTTAGTCATGATATTTTTATCGCATTAACTGCTCGAACATGGAGCTGTAAACTGTTCACTGAAAATAGAGTAGTCTATGAATTGATTTCAGCATATGTAATTCAAAGCGTCCAGCTCATTTTCATTTACAAATTTCTTTGCGGAATTACGGTCCCAGGCTGTTTGTCTAAATTTTTTCCCAATTATTTGTTTTTTCCGAACGAAACAACGCGTCAAGGACTTTCTGATTTTTGATCGCATCCTCGGGAGGCGTCGGTACTATTTTCCCCTCTCTGACGGATTTCGAGAACTCGTCAAACTCCTGAGCGTACTGATCGGCCGGTCCAATATGAAGATCCCTTTTGCCTACATCGGTGGTTACACTCACCCGCACAGGCACATCCGGGAAAATATTAAAGGGATTTCGAATAGTGATTCTTCCATCCGAACCGTGTATATCGACCCGCTGAAATGGATAGATTTGAGTCCCTACTGTAAATACCGAACGTGTATCGCCGAAATCCAGGATACCTGAAGACAGGATGTCGGTCTTAAAACCAGGATCCCTGCTCACAAGACTCATAACCCGGATCGGTTCTTTGTTCAAAAGAAAACGTGCGGAATTAACAGCATAACAACCAATGTCACGGATAGCTCCGCCGCCGGCTTCCATAATGTTGCGGATATTCGTGGGATCAGTGAGCCTGTACATAAAAGAAGTGTTCACCGAAAGGATGTTTCCAATTTCACCCACTAAAACCAGGTCCCGCGCCCTCCTCCACTGTGGATGCAACCGGTGCATAAAAGCTTCCATGAGCATGACACCTTTTTTCTCTGCATATTCAATGGCATCTTTTGCTTCCTTTGCATTCATTGCGAATGGTTTTTCACAAAGTATATGCTTACCCGCATCCGCTGCTTTTTTTACCCATTGAGCATGCATGTGGTTTGGCAGGGGTATATAAACAACCTCAATATCATCATCCTCAAGGAGCTCCTCATAACTGCCGTAGGAAACAGGAATGTTCATTTCTTCTGCAGCCTTTTTGGCTTTTTCTGCCTGGCGTGAAGCAATCCCATGGATTTTCACGAGCTGGGAATCCCTTGTCGGTATAAAAACCCGCAGTCTGAAATGACCCGAGACCCCTAAAATGCCCCATCTAACTGGTTCCATAATTCAACCTCCATTTTCCTCAAAATTAAATATTCTCAAGTTATCTTTCATATAGCGCTGTTCAAAGAATTACGCGCAAGGAACAAAATTATGACTTAGCCAGTTATTTCCGTTCGACCAGCTTATCTCCATTTTTATCTTTAAGATGTCCGGATATAATTAAAATCATTTTCTTTACACACCTTACATCGATATGCAACAATATGTCAAGAAAAATATGAAATTCCATGTTCTATGTTTTTCTGAAAATGGCATTATAAGTCATCCAATAAATTATGATTCACATAAATATCTTGCTTGATATATTTATCTGTTGTATGGTAGTCAGATAATAGCATTATAAGTTTATTATATGAAGCGTATGAAATACGGCTGAGAAAGG
>DRHN01000262.1 GCA_011049595.1 Spirochaetota bacterium
ACATGGATGCTTTTAGGTTATTTCCGTAATCTGCCTCCCGTAGAGCGCCTGGCGCGTGTTGACAGGTATTCACGTTTGGGCGCTTTCGTCAGGGTTATAATACCCATGGGCAGGGTAGGGATCGCAGTCGGCGCTGTTATTTCTTTTTTATTTACCTGGAACGAGTACACTTTTTCTCAAATACTGTCGACCGGCAGCTCCGCGACAACAATAGCCGCTTCGGTTTCAAGATTGGGGCCCGGGTATCTTGCCGCTGCGGTAATTTATTCACTGATCCCGCCTTTTATAATCGTTTTTCTTCTGCAGAAACACATTACAAAAATGTACATGGTTGAACCGCTGGGGTAGAATAATCCTGCAGTTGAAAAATTAAGAACGATTAAATTATTCATTGTCTATGAATCTCCCGCATCAAAAAAGAGTTTATTATTTTTAAAAAAAATGATATAAAAAGAACTGAAGATAAAAGGAGATGATCGTATGAAGAAGAGTTCCGCGGTTACTGTAGTCGCTGTCATTGTAACTCTTATAACCATGATCGTGGTGGTACCCTTGTCCTATACCTTCGGCCGCCTGGAGTTTAAGCACAAGAACACACTGATTTTTGCAGTGCTTCTTTCGGTAGCACTGCCGCCAATCTCTGTGGCAATACCTTTCTACATCCTTTTTACAAAAGTGAAACTGGTGGGCACCATGAGAGGGCTCATAATAACCGACCTTACGGTGACCATACCTTTTGTTACCTGGATGCTTTTAGGTTTTTTCCGTAACCTTCCCCCGGTAGAACGCCTGGCAAGAATCGATGGATACACGCGCCTGGGTGCCTTCATCAGGGTAATCATCCCGATGGGTAAGATCGGGATCGTAGTCGGCGCCGTTATTTCTTTTTTATTCACCTGGAACGAATATACTTTTTCTCAATTACTGGCAACAGGGTCTAAGGCAACAACCATAGCCGCGTCGATATCGGGTTTTTTAAATGAAGCGCCGGAACCCGGACACCTCGCTGCTTCAATAATATATTCGATGATTCCGCCGTTTATAGTTGTTTTCCTTCTTCAGAAGCATATTGCGAAAATGCACATAGTTGAACCGCTGGTGTAATAAAAACGACGGGGGACCTGGTTAAACATGGATCACAGGAAAGTCAGGAAAGCGTTTTAGTTTGTTATAAAATTGTCAACGATAAAAATAAATTAATGGGGGTCTGCAAAGTGAATGAAATATTGGAACAGCTGGGTGAATTCGGCCTTGTGCCGGCCGTGAAGATCAACAACGCGGACAGCGCTGTCGATGTGGGCCGGGCTTTAATAGCCGGGGATCTTCCTGTTATTGAAGTCATATTCAGGACAGACGCCGCCGAAGAGGCTATAAGAAGAATAAACAATGAGCTGCCTGAAATACTGCTTGGTGCAGGCACTGTCCTGACCGTCGACCAGGTCAAAAAAGCCGTGTCAGCAGGCGCGAAATTTATCGTGGCGCCCGGTTTTAATCCGACGGTTGTCGATTACTGTATTGAAAACGGTATACCGGTTACACCGGGTGTAAACAACCCGAGTATGATAGAACTGGCCGTAGAGAGAGGTCTTAAGCTGCTGAAATTTTTTCCCGCGGAGGCTTCCGGAGGGTTGAAAATATTAAAAGCCGTCGCGCCGGCATACAGCGGTGTATCATTTCTTCCGACCGGTGGAATAAATGAGGGAAACCTTGCCGATTATCTCGCGTTCGACAGGGTCCACGCCTGCGGGGGTACCTGGTTTTGCAAGGACGCGCTCATATCAAACGGCAGATTCGATGAGATCACCCGGCTCACGAAAAACGCTGTTTCGATCGTGCTTGGTTTTTCCATCAGTGAAGCGGTTGTGTATGAGAGGGCTGAGGATGATGCTGTCTTTTCGATAAGCTTTCTTTCAGATCTGCTTAATTTTCCGCTGATAACCGGCCGGGCTTCTGCAAAGGGCGGTCCAGAGTTTGAAAATGCAGGTGTGTCATCCCAGGGGAAATACGGACGGATAGTTATAAAAACCAATAACCTGAACAGGGCTGCAGCTTACTTTAAACGCCGGGGAGTTAAGATCAATCCCGGTACCTCGAGCCGGGAGGCAGAAAAACAGGAATCGATCGGTCTTGAAATAGCGGTATTCGGGTTCTCGGTGAATATATTACAAAAATGAGAGGTGGAGGATGAAAAGATACGTTACTTTTGGCGAGATAATGCTTAGTTTGAGAGCACCGGCCCACGAGCGTTTTTTTCAGAGCCCCTGGCTTTCAGCAACCTTTGGTGGAGCGGAGGCCAACGTCGCTGTTGGACTGGCAAGGTTCGGGTTTGATGTCTCTTATGTCACGGCGATCCCGGAAAATCCGATAGGCGACGCCTGTATTGGGGAGCTGAAAAAACACAATATCGACACATCCCTGATTGTCCGCCAGGGAGACAGGCTGGGCATATATTTTTATGAGAAAGGCGCAAA
>DRHN01000263.1 GCA_011049595.1 Spirochaetota bacterium
AATAAATATCTCTTTCTTTCGGTATCAAAGCCTCCTTTGGAACATAATTCTGCTGAATTTTACGTTATTTACGCTCAGAGCCTGGATTTATAGTAGAAATTTGATCTTTATTCGCAATTTCAAGCTGAAACTATAGTGATAATCTGGTCGTTTAGAATGGAATAATACTAGGCTATACGATCACAATTTCCTGTAAAAAAGGTCTGTTTCATACGGTTAGCGGCACTTTTCAAGCATTTATGCGGTAGCGTGTGTCCACCCAGACGGGGTAGGATCGTCTGATTATTTATCTTATTCTATGTTTTACCTTGTTTAAAAAAAAGATTCATATTATCAGGTATTATCACACGGTTCTTTTAACCTGTTTTATGGTTACTGCATGTGCTCTTCCACCTGTTACTGAAATGCATCCGGCTGCCATTAACGGGATGATGATGATAACATTTGGTGTTTTTTTCTTTGCAGTGGGCGGGTTCCGTATGTTATTACCGGTTTTCAGTATTACCGTTGGATCTATGTTGCTGTATTTATTTTTTATTATAAAACCGAATAAAATCCAATGGGCTGATATGAACAATGCGCTTGCTATTGTGTTCGCGGTATTGCTTTTTGCTGAGATCCAGGAGAGATTACAATTCAAGCGGTTCAGAGCCGACCTGATCGCGAAGTTTGAGAAAAAGAAAGCAGATAGTCTCCTTCAGATCATCCTCCCGGAAAAGGTTATTACGGATTATAAAAAAAGAGGAGTTTCGGAGCCGGTATATTACGATTCGGTATCTGTTTTATTTACCGATTTTGTTAGTTTTACTCAGATAGCAGAAAAAATGTCTCCGGGAGAACTCGTCAGTGAACTGGATGGATGTTTTTCCTACTTTGATAATATGGTCGAACGGTATAATCTGATAAAACTCAAGACGATTGGTGATGCTTATATGTGTGCCGGAGGATTGCCGGAAGTTAACAATACACACTCGGTTGATATTATTATGGCTGCCCTTGAGATACATGCTTTTATGATGCAGACAAAAAAGTTTAAAAAAGAATTAAAGGAGACCTACTGGGAATTGCGGATCGGCATTCATACCGGCCCTGTAGTTGCCGGTGTTATAGGTGAAAGAAATTTTTCCTATGATATCTGGGGTGATACGGTAAACACGGCCAGCAGGATGGAATCTTCAGGAGTCGCGGGAATGATCAATATTTCATCTGATACTTACTGGTTTGTAAAAAGATTTTTCAGTTGTGAGCATAGGGGGAAATTGAAAGTGAAGGGAAAAGGGAAACTTGATATGTACAGTGTTAATGGAATAAGATCGGGATTATCAATAGAGAGAGATGGTCGGCGGCCGACTGAAAAATTCAAAGAGATGTATAAAGAAATTCAGAAAATAAAAACGATCTAGTGTAGTGTCTTAAAAGTTTTGACCATAGTTTTGGCAATTTGTCTTTTTTACATATCATGCCGATTTGGCATGTGGAACGCAACTGACCAGATTATTATACAATATTTTAGTCAACTCCAATAGAGCTTGCTCAGCTTTTAATATCTGCTTTTCTTTATTGCTAAAGGCGATCACCTGTCTAATATATTATTGATATTGATAGGAGTTTTTATAATTCGAGATTCGCCAACATACGAAAAAAAACCGTGAAAAGCCCCCGATTTGCCAGTGAAATATTCACGAATGATTTTCCTACCGCAAAACGACAGCCTTCTCCTAAACTTACTACCCGGAACAGGACATTCTGTCAAGAATAAAAAAAATGTGAAGTTTCCGGGGCATTTCTGAAAATAAGGGCAGGCGTACCTCACCTTCTGGAGAGAGTTCAAAATTGACATCTGTAATAGAAACCGGATCAGGAGGCTTTTGTTGTTATCTTATCGAATGGCGGCGCATGGTTTCTTTTCAGACATTTCAGTATTTTGTTTACTTCGGAAGGTTCAGTTATGATGGCGACGATTCTCATTTTATGAGAACATTTTGGACAGATCAGAGGATCGATCTCATACACTTTCTGTATCAGTCTTGCCCAGCTCTGTCTTGAAGCTTTGTTC
>DRHN01000264.1 GCA_011049595.1 Spirochaetota bacterium
CATGAATATCTCGAAGAAGTAAAAGAAGATTTCATAAAATATCAGAACTTGATGGATGGAACGGTAATGATTGCGCCGGAGAGCGTTCCCGGGATATATACGGCGATTGCCCGTTATGGGATCGATTGGTGGTGTTATCTATTTCATGATAATCGTGACCTGGCTCTTAAACTTCTTGATGCAATTTTAGATTATGAACTTTGTAGAATTGATAGTTTTGCTGATACTAAAATTACGCCGGTCTATTACTCGTCCGATCCTATCGCGACAAACAACTCATTATTGTGGTCAGAGGGGTTTATTACAGATATCATTTTACCACGGACAAAGAAGATCGTTGATAAATGGAAATCCTACGGATACTATCATATATTATACTTTGAAGGGGCCAAGCTACCTATTTTAGATAAGATAATACCCATCTGGGACGTTGACGCAATTGACCCTGTTGAGCCTGAAGCGGGAATTACTGTTAAAGAGGTCAGGGAAAGATATCCTGATATTACGATCTGTCAGCCGGTTGACAGTGAAAAACTATTAATGTTCGGAACTGAAGAGGAGGTTGTGAAGGCAAGCAAAAAGGCCATTGAGGATTCTGAGGGCATCGGTATAATTATAGGAGCATCATCTGAAATTCATCCGAAGATGCCCTATAAAAATGCCCTTGCCATGTATGAAGCAGCACATTCTTATGATTTATCAACGCTGTACAGATAACATTAATAGCATACATTGCCGTACGTTTATTGAGAGGAACTGATGCTGGCCGCGTACTTTACAGGGCAAAAAAAGTTTGAAATTCGTGAAAATAAAAATTTTGACTGTCCTGCCAATGGATTGATTGTAAAAATTAATGCCTGCGCCATCTGCGGCACAGACCTCAGGGTTGTGGAGCAGGCCGATGTTAAGATGGGAAAATGGGACATAAGATTCATGCCTTTACCGAGAATTATCGGGCATGAGTTTTCAGGTACCATATCAGAAGTCGGGAAGGATATTAGCGGCTTTACACGCGGTGAGAATGTTGTGATTGCCCCGACCGTTCCCTGTATGAGTTGTTCAATGTGTGACCGGGGCTTTTTTGAGATGTGTGAAAATTTGTATGTGATCTCATACGACTGCGACGGAGGTTTCGCGGAATACTGTGTTATAGACAGCAGGATAGTAAATGGTAATTGCGTTTTGAAGATCGACGACACAGAGGACCTCGACCCCTTTGCGATGGCAGAGCCCCTCTCATGTGGAATACACTGTTTCCATTTATCGCCCGTAAGAAAAGGAGACATCGTGGTCATTATAGGTTCGGGGCCTCTCGGTTGCTTTGTAGCGGAGCTGGCAAAGATATATGGGGCAGGAAAAACAATAATCACAGGCCGTTCACGTGATAAACTCAAGAGAGCGGAGATCTGCGATCCCGATGTGACGGTGCAGGGCACCGGGGATGCATTAAAACAAAGGATTTTTGAACTTACCAATGGTGAAGGAGCCGATCTGGTCATCACGGCATGCTCAACACCTCAGGCCCAGCAGGATGCACTTTCAATTGTCGCCAGGCATGGGACAATTAACTTTTTCAGCGGTCTTTCACGAAACAACTCGATCGTGAGCATTGACACCAACCTCATTCATTACAGGGAGATTACGATCAAAGGAACACATGGTTCAAAACCGGAGCAGGTAAAAGAAGCCGTCAGCCTCATAAAAAATAACATTATTAATATGAAAAAATATATAAGTCACCAATTTCATTTAAAGGACATTGATAAAGCTTTTAACCAGGCCTTCAGCGGGGGCCGTCTCAAAATCCTGGTAAAACCTTAGGGCGGTAAGTATATTTGTCAAACAATCATGAGTGAAGCTGAAAAAAAATCTCCCTTCTTCCAGGTAACGCCAGTATAAAAAACCTTTTGTGGGGAGATAATATCAGCTGCCGTCACTGTCTTATCCATCATTTGCACGTCGAACCGGGCATTAAGGCTTTCCCGCGGTCAACGGTAGTCTGTTTCGGCACCGCTGTGATACTTAACATCGACCTACTGCCCCTTTCCGGCATTGCTCTCAAGTATGGCATCGACCAGAAAAAAGAAGTTATCAATGGGAAACCTGAAAATAAAGGTGAGTGATATGCCGGGCATTTCTGCAGACCTTATTTTGCATAACACAAATATATTGACACTTGATCCGAAATTACCTGATGCTGAGATGGTTGCTGTCAAAGGTAATTACATCATAGGTGTGGGCGACAAGAATGATATCTCAACTGTCTCAAACAGCAGCACAGAAATGATAGATTGCCAAGGCCTGACTGTTATCCCGGGTTTCAACGATTCCCATTGTCATCCCATTTCCTTTGCCCTGTCTCTCGTTTATGTCGACTGCTCCCCTGAAAAAGTGAGGGGTATCGAAGATATTGTCGAAAAGATCCGGCAGCGCGCGAAAGCAACCTCCGAAGGCGAGTGGATAAGGGCGGCTGGATACAACGAGCTCGAACTGGCGGAAAAACGGCACCCTGCCTTGAGGGACCTTGACAGAGCTGCCCCTGCTAATCCCATAATCCTTTTAAAAGATACCGGTAAAACCTGCGTACTGAACAGCCTGGCTTTAAAAATGACGGGCATCACCGGAGAAACACCGGACCCAAAAGCCGGGCATATCGAAAGAGACCCGAAAAGGGGAACTCCAACCGGAGTTCTATCAGGTTTGATCGACGAAGTGAGGATGAAGGTGCCCCCGGTAAAACAGGGTGAGCTCCGGCAGGGCATAAAACTTGCCGATCAATTCTACCTTGCGAATGGAATCACTTCTGTCCAGGACGTTACATGGTCAAACAGTCTTCGTCACTGGGAATATTATCAGGAGCTGAAAAGAGACGGGCGTTTTTCCCCCCGCGTGGCAGTAATGGCCGGCAATGACAATGTTGATGAGTTTAAGCAGTACGGATTATGCACAGGAAGCGGTAATGCTATGCTGAAGCTGAGCAGCGCTAAGATAGCCCTCGATGAAAGCACAGGCTGCGAGCACCCCCCTCAGGAGGAGCTGAACAGGCATGCCCTCAGTGCACACATGGCCGGTTTTCAGATCGCGCGCTTCACGTTAGCGATGTGCATGACCTTCAGGCAGCACTGGAAACCCTTCGACATGTACGGGACAACGACCCCGCTCCGTTGAAAAGGCCTCGCCTGGAACACTGCTCTGCATGCCCGCCGGACCTCATGCCCGAACTGAAATCACTGAATGTTATTATAGTAACTCAACCCTTTTTCCTCTATACCATGGGAGAACAATTTCTCAAAGAGGTTGAAACCCGGCAGCTGAACTGGCTGTTCCCGCTGAAATCCTTTATCAAAAACAGTGTTAAAACAGCCATAAGCTCTGATTCACCTCTTTTACCCGCCTCCCCGTTCAAGGGAATCTATACCGCAATTGCTAGAAAGGAAAGTTCCGGAAAAACTATTGCCCCGGAAGAATCCGTTTCCACCCTGGATGCTCTGAGAATGTACACATCAGTGCCTGCCTGCGCTACATTTGATGAAAAGTCAAAGGGCACAATCACACCGGGGAAGGTTGCCGATCTTGCAGTTTTAAGCGATGACCCCACGAAGAGCGAACCGGACAAAATAATGGATATAGAGGTAGTTAAAACCATCATCGGAGGAAAAATCATGTGGGAAATATAGGAACGCTTCTGTTTGGGCCACCGTTTTAAAAAACCAGCCATACTAAAACCGGCAGCGTCCATAACGCTGCATCAATCTTTTTGATGGATCCCAATCCCCGTCAGGACGTTCAGGAAAAATAACCGGGCTCATTACCGGGCTTCCATTTTATGTTGCAGCCCAAAGACGGGCGCTGTTCCTCAGCCATCGGTTTTCCTTCGAGTACTGCATCCATGGCTGCCCTGAGATCCTTACCTGTTATCGGAATATCATTACCCGGCCTGCTCGAGTCGAGCTGGCCCCGGTACACAAGGTTTCTGCTGCCGTCAAAAAGAAAGAAATCCGGTGTGCATGCAGCGTGGTATGCTTTCGCGGCTTCCTGATCTTCATCGTATAAATAAGAAAAAGTGAACCCCAGATTCTTTGCCACCCTGGCCATGTTTGTCGGGCTGTCTTCCGGGTACCCTTCAACATCGTTGGAGTTTATTCCTACAACACCGACCCCTTTCTCCTGGTACTCTTTCACAAGACCCACGAAAGGTTCTATGATGTGCTTTACATAGGGGCAGTGGTTACACATGAAAACCACAAGAAGTGCCGGATTATCCTTGAAATCGTCCGGAGAAACAATATTTCCTTCGGTGTCCGGTAAACTAAACCCCGGTGCTTTTGTACCCAGGGGCAGCATTGTAGAGGGAGTGAGAGACATAATATATTCTCCATTTCAGAAAAGTATTTTACAGTTTATAAATACTAATATACCCTCAGTACTGCCCCCGGGTAAGAAAAATCCTGTAACATCTCCTGTTTTTTATTTATTACCTCTTAACTTTTTTTATTTGTTTTGTTGATCAAATACCGGCAACTTCGGGTATCCCGAACTGCACCAATCCACTTATCCTTGAAAAACAGGATATTAGCTATTCGAAGATAAGGACCGAAGTGAGGAGTAAAAATGCCGATTCACATCTCGGGCATGTATTTCCCGACGGACCTGAGCCTTCGGGACTTCGATACTGTATAAACTCGGCCGCCCTTAGGTTTATCCCGAAAAAAGATTTAAAGGATGAAGGTTACGGCGAATATCTCAAGCTTTTTCAAGGATAAGTGGATTGGTGCAGTTCGGGATACCCGAAGTTGCCGGTATTTGATCAACAAAACAAATAAAAAAAGTTAAG
>DRHN01000265.1 GCA_011049595.1 Spirochaetota bacterium
CAGCATTCTTGATTAGGACAATTTTCCTGCTAAATAAAATATGTAACAAAAAGGCCGGGAAATTGTATTTAATGTGTAAATATATCATTTTCCCAGATTTAGCACAAACAATTATTCGCACAAACTTTTGTTTGTCGAATACACGGCATACTCTGCTCAGCCAAAACAGCTATTACATACTTCTTGACTTGAAGATAACAATCATCTAAAATTTGTAAAGAGTATGAATAAAATAAAAACCTTTATCAGGATCATCACATTTCTATCCGTTATCTCAGCGGTCACCGGGCAGGCCATATTCATTTTTTTAAAAAACAATGTTGACACAGCGCTGGCTTATTATGAAAGGGCATTAAAAAAAGATTCTAATAACCCGAAGATTCTTTTATACCTCGTGACGGCGAACCATAAAATGGGCAGGTATGACATCGCGGAAAAAAAGTACAAAAAACTAAAAAAGGTCGACCCGGCTTTGGACGGCGAATTTTCGTATCTTGACGTGAAGTCAAAAAGCACAGCCCGGGCATCAGGTGCTGACGGTTTTAACGGCGTGATAACCTGGGAAGAGGAATAAATGAAGAGTATCCCGGGAAGATTGTTTAAATTACAGCAAGGTGAATTAAACCTGGTGCTGTGTACGCTGGTTTATTCATTTTTTACCGGATTGAGCCTGGTTTTTACGGGAACAGCGGCAAATACGATGTTCCTGATCAACTTCGAGGCAAAACTGCTTCCTCTTGTGTATATCTCTTCCTCGGTAACAGTCCCCGTGATCGGTATGCTGCTCATGAGGGTGGGAAAAAGGCTGCCCCACAGGCTGGTGTCGTATATCGTTTTACTTTTCCTGGCAGGCATGCCGGTACTGTTTTTATCGCTGATTTCCATCTCCCCCGGGCTGCGTGTTCTTTCATTTATCCTGCTGGTTTGGGTTGACGCTGAAATCGTACTTTCCGACCTTGTTTTCTGGTCAACAGCGAACAGGCTGTATAATATCCGTCAGGCTAAACGTCTTTTCGCTCTTATCGGAAGCGGTCAGGTGATTGCTTTTATTGCGGCGGGAGCCCTTATCCCTCTGCTTGTCCGGCGCATCGATATCCCTCTTCTGCTCGCCGTGTCTTCGGGAGGTCATGTCTGCAGTTTTCTGATGCTTTTGATCCTTCACCGAATGTTCGATGACAGGAAAGAAAACAATGCGGATGCAAATGAAACCTCCCATGTCCCGCTGTCCGGAATCATAAAGGAAAAGTACCTCAGGAATATTTTTCTGATGGTGGGCCTGGGATATCTCGTGTACTACTTTGTGGATCTTTCTTTTTATGATCTAAGCCAGTCCGCCATGGTCCCGGGCCGGGAGCTTGCTTCTTTTCTGGGGATGTTCTGGGCTGCTGTAGGGCTCGGGAACCTGTTTATGCGTACAGTTGTCTACGGGCGCTGGACCTCTATGGCAGGCATACGCGGGGGGCTGCTTGCCGGGCCGGTATTAATAGGCCTGGGAGCAGTGTCGGCGATTCTTTTTTCCACGGCCGTTCCTGCCGCCGGCTCGATCTTTATTGTTGTGGTCGTTACAAAATTTCTGGAAAGGGTTTTTATTAACTCAATGTACGTTCCGTCCTATTTTACGCTTTTTCAGCCCTTTGAAGATAATATTCGGGACAGGCTCCAGAATTTTACCGAGACCGTAATCGGCCAGGGGGCAGGCGGCATTGCCGGGCTTTTTCTGCTGTTCGTTTTCGACTACCTGGTGCTCCCTTTACCCGTTGTGCATCTGCTTCTCCTTATAATTATTTCAGCCTGGTTTTTCAGCATATTGAGGATCAGCAGCGGGTACCGTAAATCCCTGGCCGGCGCTCTTAAAACAATGGGAATGAAAGGCAGGGAGATAACCCTTCTGGAAGATAATATAGGATATCTCAAAGATGGATTGAAAAGCGACAATCCTCTGCGTGTCAAATCGTGCCTGAACGTCCTCGGCAGGAATAATTGTAAACTAAGCACTGCTGACAAAATTTTTCTGCTCAACAGTAATACAGCTATCGTGCAGCAGGAAATCTGCTCCCTTCTGGTCAGAGAGCCGGACCCGGAGCTGCTGCCTGAATTGCTGAAGTATTTTAATACGATAAAACATAAAAGGACCTTGCCAGGGCTCGTTGAAGCGATCGGTGCGACTGAAGAAAAAAAAGCCTTCCAGCTTATAACCGGTCTGTTAAAAAGTAGAAATACAGCTCTGCGTGATGAAGCAATTATGTCGCTTTTGCTGCATTATCCCGATAAACAGGTATCCATCATTCACAAAGAACTGGTTCATAAATGGGCAGTTTCAAAAGTCATGAAAAAAAGATTGTCAGCCGCGTCTATCATTCCCAGGCTAAAGGATGAGGAGTATACGCCCGGCATTTCTCTTCTGCTGAATGATGAAGAAATGCAGGTCCGGAAAACGGCTGCGGCCTCTCTCGACCCGGACATTGTTCCCGTGCACCTTGACACCCTTATCGAGGTCATGCGCCGCCCCGGGATGGAGTCATCGGTAATTAAGGCTGTGTCCGCAACAGGCATGGATATTACTCAACAACTCGAAGCGGTATATAATGATCAGGATAATTGTGATGGAAAAACAAAAGCACGGATAATCAGGATATATAAAAACCAGGCTAAAGAAAGCAACAAGTATCTTCTCAGAGCCAAACTGGATGAAGAAGATAAAACCTTGAGAGCTGAGCTTCTGTATGCCCTGCAATCCTTCGGCTATAAAGCGCAGCACTATGACACAGGGATGCTTCTGGGGCTTCTTGAATCCGAAAGAAAGTACTGTTTTAAAATATTTTCTGCCATACATGTCCTTGACAGTCAAACCGACGGTATTCTGGTTGATGCAATGAACCGTGAGGTTGAAAAATCCGTCGAACGTATCTTTATTATACTTTCCTTTATCAACCCTCACGAGGAAATCATCGTTGTGTTAAACAACCTTAACACCGGGTCCGCTGAAAAACGGGCTTTTGCACTTGAACTGGCTGATACGCTGATGAGTAAAAAGCAAAAATCCCTCGTGTTTCCGATAATAGAGGATAATTCGAATGAAATGAAAATAAGGCTTCTTGCAAAGCATTACAGCAATTTACGGCCTCCTGGTAGAGACGAAATACTCGATGATATTGGCAAAGACCGGTGGAATAACAGCTGGCTTGAAAACTGTGCAGGGTATTTAAAGGACGATGAGAGCGCAAGAAAACTGGTAGAGACGGTTCGGATATTGAGAAAGGCACAGCTGTTCTCGGAAATACCTGACGAGAAGCTCGCCGGCCTGGCCCCTCTGGCAAGGGAGTACAATTACCCCGCGGGTAAGAGGATAATTACAAAAGGTGAGAAGGGAACCTCGATGTATATAGTTGCGAACGGGAGGGTTAAAGTCCACGACGGTGATACCGTGCTGGCGGAAATAAGGGAGGGCAGTTTTTTCGGTGAGCTGGCCGCGCTGAGCCCGGAGCCCCGATCTGCCTCTGTAACCGGTATCACACCTACACGGCTCCTTAATATAGAGCAGAAAACCCTGATCAATTTTGTGAAAAGCAACCTTGATGCGGGCAGGGCTATTATTTCTGTTTTGTGCCAGCGGATAAGAAATACTATGAAAAATAAAGAATCTTTAATGCCCGACTGCCGGATGGAAAATACGGAAAATATATCAGTGTTTGTTCGAAATGATAAGTCCGAGCTTCTCAGGAAATTTCTTTCTTTGAAATCGAGCCCTGTATTCCATTATCTTCCTGACACGATCCTTACTGAAGCGGCTTACAGAGCTAAACGGCTTTCAGTCGGCAGCGGACACGCGCTTTATAAAAAAGGTGAAATAGGTTCCAATCTCTGGCTTGTAACCGAAGGAGAGTTCATTGTTGAGAGCAACAGTAAACTCTTGTCCACAGCAGGTAAAAACCGGATCCTGGGTGAGCTTTCAGCGCTGGACACCAATGAAAGAGAAGGGACCGCCAGGGCAGCGTGTGACGCCCAGGTAATTGAAATAAGACAGGGTATTTTATTCGACCTCATGTGGAACCAGTACGATATGGTTGAAGGTTTGCTGCAGGTACTGATCTCAAGGCTAAGGTCGTTGAACAGGATATAGCTTATGATCAACCGGAAGGACTTTACGGGCGGATATGTGGACCTGCCGTTTGTGTGTGAATACTACGATCACATTTTCAGCGATCTGGAGGATATACAGTTTTATATAGACCTTGCATCAAGATCCGGGGGCCCTGTGCTGGAGTTGGGGTCGGGAACCGGCCGTATCATGATACCGATAGCCCGCGCGGGAATAAAAATTACCGGTATCGATCTGTCCGACCGGATGATAAGTATATTGAGAAATAAACTGAAAGCCGAACCTGACGGGACCGTCAGCAAGGTTGAAATTTTAAAGAACGATATTCGCGGGTTCGACCTTGGTAAAAGTTATCCTCTTGTGATTGTCCCCTTCAGCACTTTTCAGTACCTGCTGGAAGTACCAGACCAGCTTTCCTGTCTCGAGTCATGTGTGAAACACCTTGATGACGGGGGGACTTTTGTTCTTTCGGTATTCAACGAGTCGATTTCCCGTCTTTCAGACACCAGCCTTTACAAGGAGTTTGACATTACCCCGGAATTCGATATGCCCGACGGGAGGCGTGTTTTTCGCAGGTTCCGTTACGTGGAAAAGGATTACACCAGGCAGGTCGAGATCAAGGAATCTGTCTTTTACATAACCCATCCGGACGGAAGGTCCGAACGCCTTGTTCATAAATTCGGGATGAGGTATTTTTTTCAATATGAACTCATCCATCTTTGTGCGCGTGCAGGTTTAAACGTTAAAACCGTATATTCCGATTATAATTATAAGCCCTTCGACGCAGCTTTCAGGGAGGGGAGGATGATCATCATAGCTGAAAAATAGCGAACCCGGGGGATTTTAAAGTATGGAGGACACTAACGATATTTCAGGCGGTTATATAGAGCATGAGTTCGTGTCAGAATATTATGATTACATTCTTCCTTATGTTGAAGATATTTCATTCTATGTTGACCAGGCATTACAATCAGGAGGCCCGGTACTGGAGCTGGCTTCAGGTACTGGCAGGACTTTAATACCAATAGCGAAAGCCGGAATAGACATTACTGGAATGGATATCTCAAGCCGGATGCTGGGCCTGTGCAGAAGCAAGATTGAAAAAGAATCAAAAAACACACAGTCGAGGATAACCCTGGTAGAAGGTGATATGAAGGATTTTGATCTTGGGAAGACTTTTCCTCTTGTCACAATACCGTACGCCTCATTTACGTATTTAACCGGGGTGGATGACCAGCTGTCCTGTCTGGAAAAGGTTTGCAGGCACCTGGAGCCCGGCGGGTCGTTTTTCATGACACTGTTCAATGAATCAGTCGAGGCGCTTGCCGATAATAGTGTGTTCAATGAGTTTGACATAACCCCAGAGTTCACCATGCCTGACGGCAGGAGGGTATACCGGAGGTTCCGTTATGTGGAGCGGGACTATACCCGACAGGTCGAAGTTAAGGAATCAATTTTTTATGTGACCCGCCCGGATGGAAAAAAGGAGCGCCTTGTCCACCGTTTTTCAATGCGGTATTTTTTTTCCTTTGAGCTGGTCCACCTGCTTGCAAGAGCAGGGCTCGAAGTGACCGGCCTTTATTCGGACTACGACGGCACTCCCCATGACGCAACGATAAAAGACGGGATGATCATTGTTACAGCCGAAAAAGCCTGAGATCGGTCCGGTATTGTTTCAGATCGAGAAAAATACAGTTAAAAAACAAAATTGTAATATAATATTAGGTATAAAAGAAATTGAGAGAAAACCTCTAATCCCTCTTGCAATGCAGTGAGAAATTATGCAGGAAATAAGGGTGGGGGCAGATCGATTTAACTAGTACAAAGCGGGGAGCCAATGGCCGTTCTGAAGGTTAATATTTTATCAATAATAAATAACCTGAAGACAGTTAAGGAACTGTGTGAAAAGAGGGGTTGTGTTCTGGTACCGGTGACAAAGATTTGCCGTTCCGAGCCGGTTATGGTGGAAGCTTTTAAGGACCAGGGAATTGATATGATCGCGGATTCGTGTCTTGACAGTTTGAGCCGTTTCGATACAGATATAAACAGGTTTTTGTTAAAATTGGGGTTGAGTGACGCCCGATACAGTGACCTTGATTGCGAATATATTTACACTTCAAGCATGGCGGTAATCAAAGCTCTTTCTGAAAGAGGGGATGGTAACATTTACAAGGTATACCTGGCACTCGAGCTCGGGGACCTCAGGGAGGGGATCCTGCCGGAAGAGCTCCCGGAATTTACCGGTGCTGTGCTGAGGATGCCTGATATTATCGTTGCCGGATTGAGCGCGAATTTCGGCTGTCTTATGGGTAGACTCCCGGACAGGTACGTGTCCGATGTTCTCGGAGAAGCGGTCGACTCTGTAAGAAAAAAAACCGGTTTTGAGTTTGATATTGTATCCTTCGGCGGGACAGCCGTTTATCCGGCACTTATTGACGGTACACTCCCTGACCAGGTAAACCAGGTAAGGATCGGAGAGGCAATATTTTTCGGCTATAACCTTTGCATGAATGAATCCGTACCGGATCTTATAGGTGATGCCTTTATACTTTCCGGTGAAATTCTTGAGATTAGAAAAAAGTATGTGGATAATAAGGGAAAGCATGGTTATAATGCCTTTGGTGAAGAGATCAGAATTACCGATACAGGTTACAGGATAAGGGCGGTCCTTGATTTTGGAGAGCTGGGAGCACCGGTAAAAGGTATGGCCCCGATGGATCCCGGGGTGTGTATATCAGGTTCCACACACGACTATACGGTTGTCGATATAACCGGGAGCAAAAATAAATATTACGCTGGAGAGAGTGTTGATTTTAAACTTAACTATTGCAGCGCGGCCCAGGCGTATATTTCACCGCAAATAAAGAAACGAATTTATGTAAATGAAACTTCCATTATTGCCTGATCGACGGCCTGATTAATTTTTTTAGCTTTATTGCACGGAGGCGATCAAAATGAAGCGACTTCTTCCCTGGTTATTCCCGGTCATTCTTGTTCCTTTGCTGATCTTTTCATGCTCCCGCGTAAAGCAGGAGACACAGGGCCCGGTCAGCGCCCCGGCAGAGGAAAAAGACACGGCGGTTGATATTACGGAAAAAAAACACTCAGACCTTCAGGAGTTCAGCCTTGAGCCTTTTTTAAAGGACGGAGACCAAAAGCACAACATAGCTGTTGTTATATACGGAATATGGGAAGATTTCCCAGACTACAGTGAAGTTTTCGCGGGTATGATCAACGGACTGACGGAGATAGGGTGGATGGACCCGGTTCCGGAATCTGATTTCTATTACGGACCCGACATGAGACAGATCAAAGAGGTCATAGATATTATAGGAATGATAGAAGATAATAAACTTTCCGGCTACCTCAACTTTTCCCGGGACCTTTATTTCGATCTCGAATGGGACACCGAAACCGCCAAATCCGCGGCTTTCGTGGACCTTGTGTCCGAAGACAGTGTGGTTGACCTGATCATTGCCCTCGGCACGGGACCCGGTCAGGTATTTTCAGCGTTTGAAAACCTGGAAATTCCGGTGGTTGCCGACTCAATATCAGACCCGCTTGGTTCAGGTATCATATCTTCGTATGATGACTCCGGTCGGAACAATCTCACCGTACGCGTTGACCCGGACAGGTACAAGCGCCAGATAAGGATGTTTTATGATGTCGTAGGCTTTGAGCGTCTCGGTATCATATACGAAAATACACCCGAAGGAAAGGCCTACGGGGCTGTCAACGACATTGAACTTATCGCCCGGGAAAAAGGTTTTGAAGTTGTCCACAACACGAATGTTCTTCCGGTCGATGCCGGCGAAAAAGCCTGTGAAGCACAGTATCTGGTGGCCGTGGAAGAGGTAAGCAAAGAATCCAATGCTGTTTACTTTGGTATCGTGAACGGACTGAGCTCCCGAAACCTGCCGAATATCATGGAAATTACCAACAGATACAAGCTGCCTACTTTCTCCATGAAAGGTTCCACTTATGTCAAGCGGGGAGTTCTATTCGGGGTGTCGGAAAGCGAGGAAGTGGCAACGGGTATTTACAACGCGAAAAATATCGTGCAGATCCTGAGAGGGAAACTTCCGCGTTCTATAAACCAGGTTTTCGAGCATGTGCCTCACATAGCAATAAATCTGGAGGAGGCAAATAAAATTGGATACGATGTGCCGATAGATATTATAGCCAGCTCTGATGAAATATACACTGAAATATCCACCTGGGCGAAGAATGAATAAAAGAATGCGCAACGCGATAATCGCATCAGCAATTGTACTTGTGGTCGCCCAGGCATTGAACGCGATCCTTGCGGTTTCCTCCTTCGAAAAAACCTACAGTGATACACTTATATCCAATTTCAGGATAATCGCCAGAGACCTGAAACGTGAAATTGAAACAGGTGTGAATTTCGGCAAACCTGTGTCCCTCTTCAGCGGGATGGACTCGATCTTCTCCAATATCGTGTCGGAAAATGAAAACATTGAAGATCTGTATGTCACATTTCCTGACAGGAAAATAATCTACAGCACCGATCAGGCGGCGGTGGGAAATGTGTTGGGTTCGGATGATTTCCCCATGTTTGCGGAAAACCCCGCCCCCGACCAACTTTACCACAGCGAGGTGACCTTTTACAGGGGCGCCACTTTTATATCCCTGCCGGTTTATTATAACCAGCAGAATTGGGTGGGGACCGTGCACCTGCAGTTCAACCCTTCTGTCATTTCGGATAAAGTCAGGGCAATAATCAGGGATATTCTTTCCTATTTTACCGTTATTCTAATAGCCGCCCTCGTTGTTGTGGCTATTATTCAGATAGTTATTTGCATTGTCCACAAAGAAAAGAAAAAGGGATTTAAAATCCAGACCAAAAACACGGCAGCCATTCTTTTGATACTCGTTGTTTCTCAGCTGATATTTGCATACAAGAACAATGACTATTTCAAGAAGGCATATATAAAGATCTTTAACACAAATGTCGACACTCTGTCGAAAGCGGTCAAGAATGACATGGAGTATATCCTGGACTGGGGCGTTCCGGTTGACCGAATGAAGAAAACGGAGATAATACTTGCAGGGCGGCTTAAGAACAATCCCCAGGCAGTTGAGATAACTTTGGCTGATCCTGATGGAAAAGCTTTGTACCGGGCTAACCTGGATAAAGCGGTTTATCACGCGAGCAGTGTCCTTGAAAGTTCGGCCGCGAATATAAAGGATTACCGTGTCGAGCTAACCGGCACCGATGTAAAGAGAATAATACCGCTTAAAAGCGGGGGAGACATTGAAGGTTATCTGGCAGTTTTTATAAATACCGGACTAATACGGCAGCAGCTGAAGGACATACTGATCGACGCGTTGACCGTTATTGTAGTGGCCATGATATTCAGTATTGAGCTTTTGCGGATCCTGTCGATCATCCTGCCGGCCGAGGGAAAAAGAAAGAGACAGGCTGAACTAACTGAAATCGACAGCGGTAAGAAACTCCAGATAATACGGGTCACATCTTTTTTATTTTTCTTCGCGACGCTCATCCCTCTTTCATTTCTGCCCATTTTCATAAAAGATGTCTTTGATATATCACAATTCAGTCTTTTGAACCTTTCAAAAGACACGATTTTGAGCCTCCCGATATCGAGTTACATGATAGGGGCGGCCATTATCATCCCGATAATCGGGTTTATCTCAAACCGGTTATCTATACGCAGCATCTTTCTTCTGTCGCTGGTACTGTTCAGCGGCGGGACAATGATGTCGGCTTTCTCGAATAACATTACGATACTTATAATCGCAAGGCTCGTAGCCGGATTCGGCTACGGGGCAGGGATAATAAACAGTACCAATTTGATCATAAGACTGACAGATTCAAGCAACCGCACGACCGGTTTCGGTTCCTGGTCTGGCGGTTTCGCGGCCGCCTTCATATGCGCTATATCAATTGGGGGGGTGCTTGTAAACCGCCTGGGCTACAAAAGCGGGTTTTTTGTCGCAACCGCCTTCGCTGTTTTCCTGGGATTGTTCGTGCTTTCATATTTTAAGACACTGGATATGGGCCCGATACCAAAAACCGATAAAGTAGGGCTGAAGTCCTTTATCCAAATATTCAGAAACCGGACACTCGTGGCAAACCTTCTTTTTTCAACTATCCCGATCCAGCTCGCTTATATCGGGCTCTTTCAATATGTCTTCCCCCTGTACATGAATTCCATGAGGGTCTCACAGTCAAACATAGGCCGGATACTCACTATTTACGGGCTGATAGCCCTTATTACGCCTCTTGTAAGCCGTGCCTCGGACAGGATAAAAAATAATAAACTCTTTATCATAATAGGGAATCTCATAACAGGCGTGTTCCTGCTGGGCTTTTTCCTCTATGAAAATATACTGCTCATGATATTCACCATAGTTGCAATGGGCATCGGGAGCATGATAGTGGATGCAGTAAATGAAGCTTTTATTATCTCAACAAAAGAAGCAAGGGAGATGGGAGAGACAAAGCTGATGAGCGTCTATACAACCTATGAAAAGATCATCGCTGTAATTGTGCCGATACTCGCCGGTGTTTTGATCACCTCTGTTGGTTTTTCCCGGAGTATCGGGTTTATAGGTATTTTTACCGTCGGCGGTGTCATACTTTTTACACTCGTAGGTACAAGCTTCAGGCACAAAGCTCAGGAACAGGGATAAGACGGTGAAAAAGAAAATCCGGCATATGGAAAAAGTATGTGTCCTGTTCGGCGGCACCTCACCCGAGCATGACATATCCGTAAAATCCGCCCTGTTTGCTTTAAAATCCTTAACCATGGCAGGCTTTGAATGCCGGGCGTATTATCTTGACCGGCAAAACAGACCGTACGGTCCCGAAGCTGTGGCCCAAAGGGTAGGCGTTTTGATAGAAGAGGGGATACTTTCAGAAGGAGAATATGCTGAAATACTTGATTCGGGATTGATACGTGGCAAGCCGCGTGACATGGGTGAGCTTTTCAATATCCTCATGTCCGATGATGTCGATGTTGTTTTCCCGGTTTTTCATGGGCCCGGGGGAGAGGACGGCAGTATACAGGGGGCCCTCGAATTCCTCGATATACCATTTGTGGGCTGCGGGGTCGCGGGGTCTGCCATGGCCATGGACAAGGTGATCACAAAAAAGATGTGCGAATTTCACGGTATAAAAGTGGTGGATTACCTGAGCTTTTATGTTCATGAGTGGAAAAAAGGAAAACAGGCCTGTCTGGAAAAAATTGAAAAGAAATTAGGGTACCCATGTTTTGTCAAGCCTGCAGGACAGGGCTCATCGATCGGTATATCCCGGGCCGATAATAAAGAGGAACTTGTTTCGTCGATCAGCGCCGCAGCTGTTTATGACAGTAAACTGTTGTGTGAGCCGGCAATAAGCGGCATGGAATACTCTGTCGGGGTTATCGGCAATGCCAACCCTAAAGCAAGTGTTCCGGCCGAAATAAGTCTGTGGAAAGATTTTTTTGATTACCCCGCAAAGTACGGCCCGAATGCCGTGGATGACATTATTCCGGCCCCTCTCGGACCGGGTCTGACGAGGAAGCTGCAGCAGACGGCTTTAAAAACCTATGAGGTCATGGGCCTTTCAGGCATGGCCAGAGTGGATTCTTTTATTGAAAATGGTCAGGTCCTTGTGAACGAAATAAACACAATACCCGGCATGGGCGGCAACAGTCTGTTTCACAGGATGTGGGAAAAAACGGGAGTTTCACCGCCGCGGCTGTTTGAGCGCCTGATCAAGTATGCCTGTGAGTAGAACTGCAGGAATTAGGAGCCAGTCTCCATTACCGTGAGGTTAGATCATGGGAAAAAAGAAAAAATCGATGCTGCGCAAAAAACTTCTGCTGGCTTTCGTGCTGACGGCAGCAGTTTCTATCTTCTTTACAGCCGTTTTTTCACTAATATATTTCTTCAGGGTAGTAAAGACGGAAGCTGTTGAAAATATGAATAACAACCGTATGGTCGCGGACCTTATTTATAAAAACAAAATGAACGAGGTAGAGTTCTTTGCCAGAAGCCAGGCAAACTCAAAAGCCCTGACCGTATACGTTGACCTGGACATACCAAACAGGATATCGGAGTACATGCAGGAAGTTGTTGTAAGAGAGCAGATGTTTCACATGACGATCTATAATACAAACGCGAATATAATATCCAGTGTCGGGTTGTCGCGCTCGCTTATTGTCCAAAAAAGTGATGAATTGAACCTGGAAAATAACGAGCTTGTGGGGCGTGCTATCGCCGGAGAGATTGTTACAACGACCGAGAGAATTCTGGGCAATGGCGGAAAGGGGCTTTTGTCGATATCAAGCGCTGTCCCTCTCGAGAGGAACAACCGGGTGATCGGCGCCCTTCTTGTCCGCTATGTACTGAATGAGAGAAACGAGGTTGTGTCCGGTATCCGGGAACTTTTGGACGTGCAGGCCGGAGTTTTTCTGGATACTGATCCTGTAAGCATGGATGGTAATTTCGAGCTTTCTTATGAAATCTGGTCTGTTTTGAAGTCAGGGGAAAAATCGTACGAAATTTCCAGGATGTGGTTCGGCGGAAAATTTGCCCGCTACACCACGCTTTATGACTGGAAAGACCGGCCTGTAGGTGCTTTCGGGATCTATGTGAGCGCGGACAAATATACAACAGCCTTCCTGAATGCCGTAATAGTTGTCGCCGCCATCATGATCGTACTCATATTGATCTCATTACTTAGCGCTTACATGATCTCAAAGAATATTGTCAATCCGGTCAACAAGCTGGTAGACGGGGTAAACAGGATAAGCAACGGGGACCTCACATACGAAATAGTTGTGGACCTCAAAGACGAGATCGGTACGTTGAGCATCGCTTTCAACAGCATGAGGATCGTGCTGAGGGAAAAGATATCAACTATCGAACAGATGAATGTCAATCTGGAATCGACTGTCAAGCATAGGACAGAGCAGATCGAAGCTTTATTGAACAAGATGAAGAAATACCTGTCCCCCCAGCTTTATGAGTCAATAAGCGGTGGCAGCAGAACAGTAGAGGTTTCGCACGAGCGCAAGAGGCTGACGATTTTCTTTTCCGATATAAAGGATTTTACCGCTACAACGGACAGCATGGAGGCTGAGGCACTGTCCGAAATACTAAACCATTACCTCGATCAAATGGCAAAGATCGCGCTTGGATACGGCGGTACTATCGACAAATTTGTCGGCGACGCGATAATGATATTTTTTGGTGACCCCGAATTTATTGACGACAAGACCCATGCCTTCAAGGCCGTTAAAATGGCGCTTGAAATGAAGAGAAGGCTGACAGAGCTCAGGGAGGAGTGGAGTGAAAAGGGATACACCCATGAATTTCACGTCCGGATGGGTATAAATACAGGGTACTGCACCGTTGGCAATTTCGGGTCCGAAAACAGGATGGATTATACAATTATCGGCAGCCAGGTAAATCTTGCCCAGAGGCTCGAGGCTGCAGCTTCGGTTGACGGGATCCTGGTAAGCCATGAGACCTATTCGCTTATTTCGGATGAGATCGAATGTAAATACAACGGGGAGATCAGGGTCAAAGGCATACATTATCCGATAAAGAATTACCAGGTGGTCCGGCTCAGAGGAGAAAAAGAGTCCTACAAAAAGTATCTGAAAAAGGTGGATGAAGGTCTTGTATTGAAAACCATGCTTATCCACAAAGATATGACACGGGAAGAAAAGGAAAATATACTGAGGGCCCTCACCGTTGCCCACCACTTTACGGTGGGAAAAAATCAAAACGGGTCTGGAACTAATTAGTTTTCCTTTGCGCAGGGTTGTTATTTCCAATGATCGTTTTTGTTGTCGGAGACAATGAGATGGTAAAGCAGGTGGAAGTGAAAGACTTTGATGGAGTTACATTGTATTATTCGTCCAGAACGCGAAATGGCAAACTGTACCTGGGGATAAAAACAGGTCCTCAATAACAAATATATTTGCAATAAAGACATCCGGGTGATCAAGGCAGCGTTCGACTTCAGGCAATAAGAACTTTTCTTTACAATTTGAAGCTGTTCAATTTTAAAAAGATATCCTCTAAAGATTCTCTGGCTTCTTTGTAGATATCTATAAACTCAATATATTTTTTGTGTCTGTGATCATCAGGGTAAAATATTTCTTCGATTTTTAACGCGGCGTCTATCGATCCGGTAATATCTTCGATCCCCCCGCAGGCTTTTGCCGCGATGAACGCAGAACCGAGGGTCGCGAAATCGTTCCTTTTATACTTGACAACTTTTTTCCCAAAGACATCTGATATTATCTGGTCCCATGCTCTGCTCTCGGCGCCTCCTCCGATAACCGTAATCTCTTTTATGCCATTTGTATCCGAATTGTGAATTTCTTTGATCTTTAACAGGTCCAGGTACCTGTTAAAAGAAATTGCTTCTATTATGGATTTGTACAAATGCTCTTTCCTGTGCGTTAAATCCAGCCCGAGCCACCCTCCTTTTATAAAGGGTTTGTATGGCCGGATGGTCCCGTTAAAATTAGGGAAAAACATGAGCTTTTCCGAACATTGCGGGATCCCGGAAAGGGCTTTTTCGATCCTTAAAAATGAATTTTCAGGGACAGCTTCGGATCCAGGATCGGCGCAGGTATCGTTATCTTTGCCCGGGTAAAATATTTCTTTAAACCAGAAATGTGACCGGCCGGACATGTCAAAGTTTAAAAGGGCTTTTAGTTCTTTAAAAACAGAATACTGGTGAAATATTTTATATTTGTTCTCCGGATACATTTTATCAACGATTTGAAAGATACCATTTGCCGTTCCGGCCAGGAAACCGGTTTTCCCGGGTTTATTGAGCCCCGCGCCCAGCATTGTGACACACCCGTCCCCGCCGCCGGCGATAACAGGGGTCCCCGGCATAAGCCCGCTTTTTTCAGCATTTTCCCTGTTTATGTTCCCGATGATCTCAAATGTATCGACGACCCTGGGGAGCTTATCAATATCCACTTCAAATTTGTCACATATATCTTTGGACCAGTTCAATGTTTCAGCGTCACACAAGCCTGACCAGCACAGATAAGAGAACCCCATAAAGGCTTCTTCCCCTTTTAACCCGCACATCCTGCCGCTGACAAAGTCCGCAGGCTGAACAAATTTATGTATCTTTTTATTTATTTTGCTATTTTTTGTCCAATAGATTATTTTTTCTCCATATGTTGAAGCACAGCCTGTGTGTTTATATATAAAGTCTTTATACTCCTCGTTCAGCAGTTTTGAATATTTTGCGGCCCTGCTGTCAATGATAATGTCGTAGTCTATAACCGATTTGAAATTGTGATCGACAGCCGTGATCCCGCCGCTTTGTCCGTCAAAACCAATGCCTTTTATGTTTTTTGGATCAACTGAGCTTTCCGAAACGCATTTTTTTATGCCTTTCAATGTCTTTGTGTAAAATTCATCGGGGTCCTGAAAATACTCCCCCTTTTTCGGGTTAAATAAATTGATCTCCTGTTTACTATATGCAGATAGATCCCCTGCGGTATTATAAATTCCGATTTTTAAATAGGTTGTCCCTAAGTCAACGCCCATGAAAAATGTGTTTGTCATTGGCCTGAAGTCCCGCTGAATTGTTTGAGGCAATTTTTAAGGCAGCGTTAACCTTTGCCCGAGCTTCCGAAAACATCCATTTTTATCTTGACCGCGTTTTTAAAAGCCTGCATCACCCGATAGTTCAATTCCATATAATTAATGTCTTCCCCGCTGTTTGCTATTTCTTTTGCTTTATCGGTGGCTTCAAGTAATAAATTGGAATAATAATTAATTTTGGTTACCCCGCATTTTATTATTTTTTTAAAATCCCTGTCAGATAACCCTGAACAACCGTGTAGGACAAGCGGTGTTTCAATTGCGTCTCTTATTTTTGAAATTCTTTCAAAATCGATGTCGGGTTTGCTTGTAAACAGCCCGTGTACAGTCCCTGCAGAAATAGCCAGTGCGTCTACATCTGTTTCCTTGACAAACCTTACAGCATCCTCGGGCCGGGTTAGATGGTCGCTGCCAGGGTCCATGACTTTGTGAGCGACATCACCTTCAAGGCCTGCAACAACACCGACTTCCCCTTCCACCGAAACTCCCAGAGGGTGAGCTTTTTTTATTATCTCTTTTACTGCTTTTATGTTTTCATCAAGCGGCAAAGTCGACCCGTCGAACATGACCGATGGGAACCCTCTTTCAATGCACCTCATTATAAGGTTTTTATTTTTACCATGATCGAAGCTTATCGCTACCGGGACCTTTGCTTCTTTTGCCATTGCGATCATCGGTTCAGCCAGCTTTTCAAAATTGAAATATTTGAACAATGGTTCAGATGTCATAAGAATTACAGGCGATATTTTCTCTTCCGCCGCTTCGATTACAGCCTCTGCCGAGTCAAAATTAAAAGCGATAGTGGCCATTACCCCATATTCTTTTCTTTTAGCTTCAGCTAACAGGTCCTTTAGATTTATAAGCACAATTTAACCCCTCTGTTTTTTTAATTTATAAAGAAAGTATCCATATTCAGCCAGTCGCAAAATAATGATAAAGTTTCTTTATTGATGTTATAGCCAAACGCGTAGTGGTGTTCAAAACCGTTTTTAATAATGGTTTCAATAAATTTATTTATATCGCTGTTCAGTAATTTTATTTCCAGGTTGTTTCCCCTTATGTGCGGTCCTTTTATGCCTTCCCCCTCCGCGAAAAACATCCTGTACTTTCCTTTATACACATTGTCTTCGCTGAGTCTTATTAAACCGCATTTACCCTGCTTTAAATAAAACTCGCTCACGATCCCCGGGTTATTATCGAGCAAGGAGTGAGGCCTGTGTTCAATTTTTGTCCTGGTTTCTGCCATTTTTGTCGGGCACGAACCGCAATGATATATGTAAAGGCTATTGTTTTTAAAATTAAAATCTGATATATCCATTAATGAAGACACGTCACTGCTGAACAGGCTGAAGATAAGCATGGAAACAGCCCCCAGCATATCGCCCTCACAGCTGACGGGAATGTTTTCATCACCCAACGCACCCATAACAGAGCATGCAGAAATGTCTAAAAGATTTTGAAGATCAGGCCAGCATTTCAGTGAAAGCGCGGACAGATCATATCTTTTAACGATTTTTTTTATGGCGATAAATAATTTCACAGAATTGCTTATGTATTTATCAATATTGATTTTCTTCGCGAAATAAATTTTATCGGCAGCTTCTTTTGCCTCTTTTTCTGAAATATTGTCAAACTCGGCCAGGACCTCTGAAAGATCTATAAACTCGAATTTAATTCCCATGGCTTTCCTCAAGGACAATTCATCGAAATTACTGTCATAATACCCGGGCACCCTGCCGCCGAATGAACCTATCGTTGAATGACGAAGGGTTTTTATCACCGCTGATGTAGTAACTATATCTTTTAATCTGGATTTTATAATTTTATCGCCGGGTGTACCGTAAATATATTCATATTTGATTCCAAGTTTATACAGGTGGCTGGAGTGCATATTTACCCCGCACCAGGAGTTTTTTTCAAGAAGTCCTCCCTCTTTTAACTCAGGCTCGGGGACCGCCCACAGCACAATAGGGGTATTTAACTGAGTCATTCCGATATCAATAGGGCCTATCCCCAGCCCGAATCCAACAGATTGAATAATTATTAGATCAAACCTTGTATCCTCCCATTTTTCAACAAGGTCATTAAATCTTTTTACACCTCCGGGACTGTCATCGAAAAAATCTTCACTTGCTTCAACTTTATGAGGCTTAGCTGATTCAATCACCAGTTTTTTAGATTCCCCGAACATTTTTTTACTCGACTCGTCAAATAATAAACGGGACGTAAAACCGGTAAATCCGATTTTTAATGCTTTCATTTTTTTTACTCCTTTTTAAATCATTGCTCATAAAAAAAGTAATTGAACTTTTGATCAAAGTATTTGTTTTATCTTATTACGGTAATACTCGAAAATTTCGAAAGGCACGTTCGGTGGGATAAGATGGTCTGCCATGGGGATATAGCCTCCGAATTTAAGACATTCCTTAACAATGTCTAATTCGTCATCTATTTCTTTTTTAGATTTTATCAGCACATTTTTGTCAAAACCGCCCATCATTTGCAGTTTGGGGTATTTTTTCCTGAATGTCAATAAATCATTACCGGCCTGTCTCTCAAACGGGTATACACCTGTAATACCGGTCTCCAAAAACAACGGTACCAATTCATCGACTTTTCCATCTGTATCGACTATAAAATGTTTTATTCCCCTGCTTTTTAAAAAACCGATCAATTTCCTGTAACATGGTGTCATAAATTCCCTGAACATTTTCGGGCTGATCAAAGACCCGTTCCTCCCGGCCATGTCCTCCCAGAAAAATACCGCGTCAACATCGAACCAGCTCAGCATTTCCTCGCAGCAATCGATCCAGAAATCAGTTAAATAGCTTGATATATCTTTTACCAACGCCGGATCGTCGTAATACAGCATGAAAAGATTGACATCCCCGATCAGGAACCTCAAAGAGCCGAAAAAACCCGCGGGATACCCGAGAAGCCCGACAGGATAAGTGCTGTTTTCAATATTGCTTATCATTGTTCTTTTATCCGTCAAAATTCTCTTTTCAACGCTGTCTTTTTTTAAATTTAACCGCTCCCTGCGGACCCTTTCCCACGATCTTCTGTCTTTCACGGGCCATTCCAGCCAGTAAGGCATTGAGGAATTGTCTTTCATGATTATTTTCCGGATGCCGTCTTTATCAACGATTTCTTTTTTTCTTTCACCCTCATCGATCACCCGGACTTCATACCCGGGAAAGATCCAGATATTCACCGGTGGTCTTCTTATGCCCTCATCAAAACCGAAATGTTCATCGACGTCCCCGGCGTAAATCCATGGGTTATCCTCAGACCAGTATAGCCCCGGGCCACCGATCGTTTCCCCCTCTTCTACCTTTTGCACAAGCCCGTTCACTTCGTGCAGCCCTTCTTTATACCATCTATTTATGGTCCCGCCCCAGTAAGCGAATTCCCAGTCAATACATCTGTCCGGTTTTTTAAAATCAAGTATCATTAAAAATCTTTCTTTTGTGTTCATTAAATTCCATTTTAGCATATTATAATGAGCTGTCAACCGGGAAAGATCGGCCGGTCACTATTTTCATTCAATATACTTGCTTTTCATAATGAAAAATGTAATATTCGGTTAACCATGAAATATAAAGGATGCAGATATAACAGATCAATAATAAATCCATGGAGGACATTTAAATGAAAGAGGGATGGATCGAAAAAGAAAGAGTGACCGAAGCCGGCAGAGAAAGAGAACTTGAAAAAAAGAGAACGATTTACATAAAAAGCGACCTGTACCCCGAGGGTGAGTTTGTACCCGAGCTCGAGGCACGGCTCTCGGTTTTTGACAGAGGATTTTCTGTTGGAGACAGCGCGTACGAGTATGCCAGGACATACGGGCACAAGCCGTTTCAGCTCGACAGGCACATGGACCGGATGTTCTCGTCATTGAAAGTTCAGAGAATAAACCCCGGGCCTGATAAAAAGGAATTCTGCGGATTGTGCGAAGAGGTGACAAAACGTAACATATCCCTGCTCGAAAAGTACGAGGATTACAACATTGTTTTTGAAGTGACCAGGGGAGACTGGGGCTGGCACGGCCGGCGGACACCTCCTCCGGAAGGATACGGGATCCCCACCCTAATAGTCAAGAATAATCTGAACGACCAGAAACTTTGCGCGTATTATTATTACGCTGGCGTGCATGTCGTTACTCCTTCCGGTAGGCATGTCAGCCCGCAGGCCTGGGACGCCAAAATAAAGACGTACAGCCGGTTGAATTATGTCATGGCCGATCTTGAGGCAAGGCTGGTTGACCCGGGCGCCACGGCGCTCATGCTGGATGAGTCCGGTAATTTATCCGAGGCAATAGGAGCGAACGTCTGGCTGGTGATGGACGGAGCTCTTATGACCCCGACCGACCGCAATATTCTCAGAGGCCAGAACAGAAATAATATCATATCTCTGGCAAAGAAGCTGGGCATCCCGTATATCGAAAAGGACCTACAGCCCTGGCATCTTTACAACTGCGAAGAAGCTTTTCTGTCAACAACCTATCCGGGGCCGATGGAGCCTATCGGACGGTTCAACGGTATCATGATAGGAAATGAGTTGCCCGGCCCGGTAACAAAACGGCTTGCAGGGGCAATGAGCGATTTGGTTGGGATAGACGTAACCGGGCAGGACCGCTTGAGCAATGAGGAGAAAACTGAATTGGAGAAAGAGAGGGCCAGGTTGAACGAGGAAAGAGGCGTGATGGCGCACATACCGTACTAGTTCCTGATTAGCTGCATGTAAAATAGAACATCATTTCGGGGCAGTGGATTATGAAAAGTTTTATCCTGACCCTTTTTACTGTACTGTTTTGGGCGGTTTCCGTAACTTCGTTTCACGGCCAGGGCAGGCGGACAACGCCCACCTCCCGGTACGGGCAGATCCAGGTTATTGACAGACAGCTGTGCAGCAGTGAAGGCATCCCGGTGCAGCTCCGGGGAATGAGCACGCACGGGCTTCAGTGGTACGGGTGGGGCGGCTCTTTGACAGGCAGATCTCTGGATGTTCTCTCCCGTAACTGGAAAGCCGATATACTCCGGCTTTCGATGTACCCCGATGAGGGCGGCTATAAGACAGATCCCGAACATTTTCGCGATATGATCGACACGCTGGTTGATGAGACGCTGAAGCGCGGTATGTACTGCATAATTGACTGGCACATACTCGATCCGGGCGACCCGATGGAGAACCTGGACGAAGCAGAGAAGTTTTTCGCATATATGTCGAACAAACATGGACAAAAAAAGTATATCCTCTATGAAATCTGCAACGAGCCTAACGGCCCGGGCGCGACGTGGCCCCGGATAAAGTCCTATGCAGAAAAGATCATACCCATAATCCGGATGAATGACAGGGACGGCATCATAATAGTAGGTACCCCTGAATGGTCTTCTCTGGGGATGTCCGGGTCTGCTTCGGGCAAAGAGATCCTGAAAGATCCGTTGACCGGTAATTTTGCCCGCAATGTAATGTACAGCTTCCACTTTTACGCTTCTTCACACGGAGACTCTTACCGTGAACAATTTCCCGCTTTTGCTCAGGAGATCCCCATATTTGTCTCCGAATGGGGCAGCCAGAACCATAAAGGGGAGGGCAGGAATGATGTTGCCGGTTCACAGAAGTGGCTCGACCTTCTTGACAGGTACAGTATAAGCTGGGTCAACTGGAATTATTCCGATGACTGGCGTTCTGGCGCGGTCTGGAAAAAGGGGACTCTTCCTGACGGGCCGTTCACACAGTACAATCTAAAGAAATCAGGGCGCCTTGTAAGGAAATGGCTCCGGGAGGGGAGGGCGCAGCGTTAGGTTTTTAACCGGGCATCACGGGATGCTTGTTAAGCGGTGAGCTTTCGGACCTTTACTCAGTCACTTCGACCTCGACCGTTGCCTTGCGCTCAAACTTGTTCCATCCTACCATGGACCCTTTAATTATCAAAAGAATAGTTTTGATCGCGACAAAGGACAGAATGTAGCGATAAAAAAATCTCTGAAAAATAGACCAGACGATCATACGCTTATTTTCATCCTTTTCAAGGAAAAAGGAAATTGACGATAATAGAAAATCTATCGCGAGAAAAAGGGTGTAGAATATTATAACGGATTGCAACTGTGATATGATAGAGAACTCTCCCGAGGGATGATAGAATGTCTGCCAGATCGCTGACCCGACGGAGAACATGATCGTCATCTCGATGATAGGAGCGATAAGGGGAAATATAACCTGAAAGACCCAGATGCTCGGTAGAGTGAAAGTGCCCAGCCCGCCGTTCTGGCGTCTGAGGAAAATACTCCTGTGCTTCCAGGATGTTTGAAGCATGCCGTACATCCATCGTACCCGTTGTTTTACGAAGTCTTTTATTGTATCGGGGGCTTCTGTAAAGCCTTTGGCGCCTTCTTCATAAACCACTTTGTAACCTGCGCGTATCACGCTGAAAGTTAGGTCAGCATCTTCGGCAAGAGTTTGTTCGGAAAAACCTCCAGCCTCGACTATGACACTTCTTCTCCATGCGCCCACGGCACCCGGTACAACGGGGATGCTGTTCATAAGATCATACCCCCTCCGCTCGAGATTTTGGCTTGTTATGTACTCAACGGCCTGGCAGCAGGTAAGATAATTCACACGGTTTCCCACCTTTGCGTTGCCGGCAACAGCACCGATTTCAGGGTTCTGTAAAGGCGCGGTGAGCTTCTCTATCGTGTCAGGCAGAAATAATGTGTCGGCATCCAGAGTAATGATGATGTCTGCGTCGCTTTTTTTTATCCCGAAGTTGAGCGCGGATGATTTACCGCCGTTTGGTATTGAAAAAGACCGTATTTTTGGATTGACGGCAAAGGACTCCCGGAGTCGTTTAAATGTGTTGTCAGTCGAGCCATCGTCAACGACAATGATATCAAAATCATCGAGAGTGCTTTTAAGCAAAGAGTCTACTGTTTTGCAGATCACTTTTTCTTCATTATATGCCGGAATGATAACACTCACTTTTAACCCGGTGCTGCCTGATAGCGTGCTGTTCTTTGGACGATGACGTTTATACCTCACTACGGCAAGGACAGCCATCAGCATGGACCGGAGTATCCCTATCGCAACACAGGTTCCGAATACTATAAAAAGCACTTTTGAGAACGACCCCATGACTCTGAAAACAAAATTAATCAGATGGGAAATCGCGGGTCTGTTTTGTGCTACAGGCGGCATGATTTTGTCACGGCTGACACCTATGAGTGAGGCCAGAGGAGTAATCTGACGACCGCTATTTTCAAGGCCGGATATAATCCCGGGAAGAGCTTCGATAGTTGCCGATCGATCACCGCCCCCGTCGTGAAAGAGAATTATATTTCCCTTCCTGCCGGCAGCGCCGGCCGTGACGCGGTCTGTGATTTCGCCTGCTGTGATGCCCGGCTGCCAGTCCTTGGGATCGATATCCATCCCCACGGTATAATAGCCCAGATCTCCGATCGTAGTCAGCGGCAGGTAGCCGCTGGAACTGTTTGACGCTGTGTTTTCCCCGTAAGAAGCACGGAAAAGTACGGTATTCCTGTTGATAGTACCTTCCAGAAACAGCTGTAAAGCGTTCATCTCCAACCGAAGCTGCCTGTCAGAGATAGTTAATAGGGCCGGGTGTGTAAAAGTGTGATGACCGATCTCATGCCCCTCCGCGACGATGCGCTCAACGAGATCGGGGTAACGTGCAGCATTCGAGCCAATCAGAAAAAAGGTAGCTTTTATTCCGTGTTCACCGAGGATGTCGAGGATCATAGGTGTATATTTCGGATGGGGGCCGTCGTCAAAAGTAAAAACTATCTTTTCCGGGTCACCGGCCCCCCAGCGTGTTACCTCCAATGATGACGGATATTCAATGATAGTTTCATTCGTGATATACCCCGTTTCGAGGTCATATTCAAAAATCCGCGTCCCCTCTTTTGGTTTGTTTGTGACTTTCAGAACTTCACCTTTTCCAGTGTATATGATCCCGGCTCCGCCCGGTATGGTTGAGAGCTGACCGGCTGTTGAGGAGTTTAGTGCGTTTCTGTTTTCCAGAACATTCCAGATTGAAGGATCCTCGGATCCCAGGCGCCACAAAGCATAGCCTCGAGGCTGGTAATCAGCGGCAAATGCTATTTGATTGAAGGCCGTAACTGCGTCAAGATACCATACCCGGTGTTTTATATTGTCTCCATCGGTGTATGCGAACCCGGGATTCAATTCATCCTGATCCATCGAAATAGCGGCATTTGATTGTTCGGCAATAGTCATTGTTTTAGAAAAGGTAACCGTTGAACCCTTGGTATCGTTTTCTATCCAGTCATACCCGTAGTTTCCTACTGCCACGATATATTTATGGGAGGGTAATTGAGAGAATTTTTTATGAAGCTCCTTTTCATACCAATCTTGAGAAGCGATAGGCCCCGGTTTTGTAACATCGGGGACATGCTGATCATACGCTAAAAGGACAACAAAATCCAGGTACTGTCCAAGCTGTGCAGTATTAAATGCGGGATCGGCCACAGGTATGCTTTGTGATACTTCGAGACCGGACAAATGGAAGGCATCCGAAAGTTCCCTGATAAAAAGTACCAGGTTGTCCGAAGCATCCGGCGATATGTTCTCGAAGTCAATGTGGATCCCGGAAAATTTATTTTTCTTCACTTCGTTCATCAGGCTCTGAATCGCGTTTGAGCGCGGCCCGGGCTCGCTTATCATCTTTTCGAGAGCCTGGTCGTTCCACTTCATAGTATCGGGGTTAAAGTTGCTAACAAGAGGTACAATCCTTAGGTCCGGGTGATTCTCATTGAGATAGGACAGCATGTCAGTGTTTTTTACGGATTCAAACAGGGCGATCTCCCCCGATCCATCAACAAGGTAAAACCATTCAGTGATCACTTCATCTAATTTTCCCGCATGTTTTTTAAGAGAAACCAGGCTGTTCGGGTCCCAGCCGACATGAAAAGCAATTACTTCCGGCTCAGCATTCTGTCCGGTATTTTTTTTCTGCCTGGGACCGCCGGACGTGCCCGGGGCAATTCCCGGGGCAGCATTTAGTGTTTGAGATTGCATGGATCCGTTTATATTCATTAATGAGTCCGGATCACTCATTTTGCCCTTCGGGTGCACCTGAGAGCCGTCAGTGTAGCGGGAGATGTTTTCAGTAAGCGGCAGAGAAGGCAGCTCATTATACCGTAAAAGGTTCACAATAAAAATTCCCAGCACAATAACGCCCATCGCTGAAAAAAGGGAAACAGCCAGAATGAAGTGTTTCCAGCGGCTTTTATCCGGATCGTAGAATATTTGCTTTACAATAGATTTTTTGTCATTTTTATTTTTCATTTTAGGTCCCGGTGTCAGTCCGCGAATTTAATCTGTGGATATTAGAAAATTTTGAGTAGATGAAAAATCAGACCTTCAGTTTACAGAAAATGTTCTACAATAGAGAGTTTTAATTTTTCATACTTTTTTCATTATATGTGTAAGTATAACCCAAAAATAAAAAAAACAAATAGGTAAATAGTATGATTTATATTCGTATTTATAAAAATCAGGAACATAAAAAGTAGAAAAAAAGTATTAGAAATAATACTTTTCCTTGATTTGCAGGATATAAAATAATTTGTACCGGAGTTGCTGAGGGGAGGCGGGGGTCTTTAATTGCTTTATTGTTTAAAATCTGTGAGGCCAATTTACCTGGTTAATATTGATCATGTGCAGGAAACATGCTTTATGGGTATCGCCTATTTCATCAGCTGCAGCATGATGGCTTTCTGGACGTGAAGGCGGTTCTCGGCCTGCTCGAAAACGATAGATCGGCTGCTGTCGATTACATCGCCGCTTACTTCCTCGCCCCTGTGGGCCGGGAGACAGTGCATAAATAAGGCGGCCGGTTTTGATTCCCCCATCAATCGGGCGTTGACCTGATAGGGTTTGAATATCCTTTTTCTTTCTTCAGCTTCAGATTCCTGTCCCATCGAGGCCCACGCATCCGTATACACTGCGTCCGCGTCTTTCACCGCTTCGACAGGGTCGCGCAGTATACGGACCACCACTCCCTTACTTGATGCCTCTTTCTGTACTTTTGCTGTGATTTCACTGTCGGGCCCATACCCATCGGGAACAGCAAGATTCATATTCACACCTGACTTTACACAGGCCCACATGAGTGAGTGGGCAACATTGTTCCCGTCTCCTACCCAGGCAAGGGTCAGCCCCCGCAGGGTGCCTTTTTGCTCTTTCAGCGTAAAAAGGTCAGTAAGCGCCTGGCATGGGTGAAGTAGATCATCAAGTCCGTTTATTACAGGTATTTCGGCGGCTTCGGCAAACGCAGTCACATTGCTGTGCGAAAAGGTCCTTATTACGATGCCGTGGGCCCAGCGCCCCAGGTTCTTCGCTACATCGTGAACAGATTCGCGTTTTCCGATCTGGATGTCATTCGGGCCGAGGTAAATCCCGTGGCCGCCGAGCTCGTATATGCCTGTCTCGAATGTGA
>DRHN01000266.1 GCA_011049595.1 Spirochaetota bacterium
CTGTCATTCAGGAGCCTTGTCACCTTTTCACAGTCAGAGATTGTCACACCTCCGTCCTTATCGATGACCGCAATAATATTCAGCCCGTTCGGTCCCCTCTTCGCGTCAAGCTCAATAGTCTTCAACCCAAGGGGGATTGTGATCTTTTCAACTTCCTCGTTTAATATTTCTATTTCTACTTTCATACTGCCGAACACACCGGAAAAAAAACAATAAAAAAAGAGCCGACACAGCGACTCTCCTAGCAAAACAATAATAACTTTTAGTCAGGCAAACAGACATTAATAAAAAAATATTTATTTGTCAAGGAATTTAATTCAGTGACTAAATAAATTTGAAGATCGCAAACCCGGTTTCAGGAAGACTCCTTTTTTTCCTCCTGACCGGTTCAAAAGTGTTGTGGATCTCAAGCCCTATTTTCTTCACAGACAACTCCCTGCGGCGAAAAACAACACTTTTAATAAGGTCGAACAACGTCTCTTTGTCAACAAGGATGTCATCCGGGTTCCTGGGTAAAAGAGCAAATATATCACCGGCCACAAAGCCTATCTCAGCGTAACTGAAGGCGTCGTCAAAATCTTTTTCTGACAATTTTCCTATACACGGCATATCCATTGTCAGGTCTTTTATTTCTTCTTCATTATTTTTCAAATAGATCGAGCGCATTTCACCACTGGAAGCATATTCAACCTTCTTTTCAAAATCACTTATCATCAATATTGAGACGTTTATTTCCAATTTATTCACCAGACAGTAGTTATTGAGGCCTTTAAATAATCCCCTGGTCTCATCTGCGTCCAGGGCCTCCCGGCTGAGGCATTCTGTCAGTTCGGAAAGCTGTTTGACAGCACGCTCAGGTTCTACTTCAGGGTAGTCAAAAACGGTGTAAAAGTGACAATTCGATCCCCTGTTATAATAAAAATAACTTCCCTGAGACCCGGGAGAGTGATAGACGAAGCTGCCGGCCTCTATAAAAGACAAATCTACATACTCGGTGTTAAAAATACTCTGTTTTTTTTCCATAAGCAGAAGCAGGGGATTCAGATTTCCTGCCTCTTTCACCCAGAAAGGTTTTTCCTCAGAAGGTTCTTTAGCTTTTACTATCTCTTCAACCGACGGGACTTCCTCATCGGTTTCATCAACCTCTTCTACCGCAGATATTTTCTCTCTTCCTTCATCGGTATATTTTTCTTCAACAGTTTTTACTGCTGTCATTATTTTTTCTAATTCTTCAGGTTCATCTTCCTGCAATTTTTGAACAGGAGCCTCCGCTTCGCCCGGAACCGGGGGTTTTTCTTCCTCTAAATCGAGCTCGATCGACCCCATAACAACACGGGCTCTGGAAATAATATTGTTATACCGGCTTCGTATCCATAAAAAAGCAGGCAGAAAAAGAACAAGGAGAGAAAAAATAAATATTCCGACTGACATGAGAATAATATGTCGGATATTTTCCGGTAAAAAAATAAACCTTTTTACATCCATTCCAAGAACAAAATCATAATCACCCATGCCGGAAACATAAAGAGGAATTGAATACCGTTTAATGAACCATTTTTCCGTTCCAACTATGTTGGGCTTGGGATACCCATTATTAAAATTCCAGACATGGTTGATACTTTCATGGTACTCTTTATACAGTCTCGTTGATTTAAACTCTTCATTGATTACCGCATCGGTGTGATAAATAAGTTTCCCGAACCTGTCTGTGCACCACACCTCCAAAACACCCCTGTTTCCCTTTACTGATTCCGCTATGTTTTTCAAATCCTCCCTGTAGGTTCCCTTATTTACAAGAAACTCCTGAAATGACGAAACATTTCTCATCAGAGAATTATAATATTCTTTTATAATACCTTCATAATAATTAAATAAAAAATAATAAGCTCCCAGTGTAAAAATAATCAATGTAAAAAGAAATACAAGAAAAACACTCAGAATAAATTTTTTCCTTGAGCCTCTGATGTAATTGATTAAAAAATCTACTCTTCTTTGAATATCCATTTTTTATTTTAACCCGCGAATACGGCCATGTCCCAACACATTTAAAACCGCATTAGCAGCCGGCTATCGGAGGGAGGAGGAAAAAACAAGATTATTTATATAATCAACATTGAATATCTGTTTTACCACACCGGAAGATGAGGAGCTTAAAATGTTATCCGGTCTCCCTTTTTCCCTTGTATCATCAATATAAGCGCTGCCGTTATTGTACGCAATGAAACAGTTTATTATCCTGCCACCGCCGGTTACTGCATAGGATTTATTATTGATTATATCATTTTCAAAAACAACCGGATTGGCATTCTCCTTTATATAAATACCATGTCTACCGTTATTCGAAATAAGGTTTCGTCTGATTTCAGTATTCTGGGAGGCGCTGACAACAATCCCGTCCATACTATTCAATTCAATAAAACTATCAGACAACAAAATATTACCGGCGCCTTTTTCTAACACAATTCCAGCGAGATTGTTTTTGAAAGAGCTCTTTTCTATCTTCCCCCCGCCGTACAGTCTTAGGCCATAGGCCCTGTTGCTGTTTACCTGTGAATCTGTAATATAAAAACTGTAACCTCTCGCTAAAATTCCTTTTTCATTATTTTCAACTATTGTATTGGAAATGCTGACTTTACTCTGTTCAATATGGATGCCTATCAAATTATCCCTTACCTGCAAACCGGAAAGCCGGGCCCTGCTGTTCTTTATGTGTATACCCTTTTTAAAGCTCCCGGTGATCTCGACATTATTCAAGTTAATCCCGGTATGGTTGTTTATTATGTCCACGCCTACAGCCGCGCCTGAAATAGAAGCGTGACTGATACTTCCGTACGAACCTCCAAGATATTGGATGCCGACCCAGGTGCCCCCTATGGAGCTTATTTCAGCGTCCTCAACTATAAGTTTACCTCCGGCCATTACCTTTATCAGCGTATTCACCGGAACATTGATCTCACCGTTTAGAACAGCTGTTTCACCTTTTTTGATCACAAAGCCCCTTTTTTTAAGGACTGAAAATCCATATTTTTTTAAATATTTAGGTTTCTTTTTACTATCGGAGACCCTTTTTATGCCTCCGGTGTCTTTGACAGCCACAGAATAATCTTTATAAATATTATTGGATGACAGAACAATATTTTCAATAACCTCACCGTATTCGGATACCGTTGTATTTTTCACCAGCGGTTTATACCCGCTCTCGTTACCGCCCCGGTCTACCGCTTTCACTGCTACAAAAAGCTCTTTGTCCTTGAGCCGCTCTCTATTTATGATCAATTCGTATGACCTGTATTTTGTCGAAATAACGCCGTCCCACCTGTCCCTGTTGACCCCGTAAGAGAGTATATATTTTTCTAGGTCCCTGTCTTTCGATTCCCAGCTTATTCTTAACCTGTCATTTCCAATAAATTCATATTTGATGTTAAACGGGGGATTGGGCGGGACCGTGTCCTCAAGCACGATCCCGATAACCTCCATGGAAGGACCGCTTAACGCACCATGTTTGTCCAAAGAAAAAACCCTGAAGGAATACGGGGTAACGTTATCGATAATGGCCGCACCGTCCTTTAAAACCTCCGTAATACTGTATTGTACAAAACCCTGCGAACTATCTTCGATTACAGATGCCCTGCCCAGGTTTTTCGTAAGCCCCTCCTCGCTGTAATAGAGGTACGGGTCTTTGTGTTTTTTTATCTGTATAATATATCCCTCGAGATCATCATCTCCCCCCCGGTTCCAAAAAAGGTCTACCCTGTGGTTTTTTGCATAAGTCACACCGAGCCCGAACGGAGGGTTGGGGGGCTTGTTTATGGTTCTCATTTCACCTGCGGCTGGATCGGAAGAATATCCTGATATGTTTTTTGTATAAACCAGCACGCGATACTCTGTGTTCTCACTTAAATTTCCAAACTCGCAGTAATTCTGCTTTAAATCCGGGTACTTGACAAGGGCAGTGTCATGGCCTTTTACGTATAGCTCGCACCTGTAACCGGTAGCCCCCGGAACCTCGTTCCATACTGCCCTGATATAGCTGTTGTTTTTAATATTCTTGCCTGTCTCGTAGACTTTTAAACCTGAAGGCGCAGGGGGTTCGGGGTCACTGTCATTGAATGATATTTCAACCGGTCCCGTAAAACCGGGATGACTGATGTTTATTGCGTAGTCGCCCTCGTCGAGCCCCTCGAAAATATAGACCCCGTCATTGTCAGTGACAGTGCGGGCCACTGTTTCACCGTCTTTGTCGATGCAAAAGACATTTACACCGGAAACCGGGCTGCCCGATTCATCGATAACTGTTCCTGTTATGATTGCTCCCTCTGGTTCATCAGGTTCGGTGACCTCGACTTCGATTGACGGTTCGGGCTCGATCTCCACCTCTGTTTCAGGAGCAGCTTCTTCTTCAGGGCCCTGTTCAACTTCTCCGGGGTCTTTCCGGGCCCCTGATGACATCAATAACGGTGAGAACAGGACACAGGAAACAGCAAGATATATAACTGGCAGTATTTTTTTCATCTATTTAATCCAGGAACTTTTTTAACAGCCGTACAGATGCGTATCCGGTGTTTTTTACGTCATGATTCGTTGAGATCCAGTATGATCGCGTGAACGGCAGAAATTTCTTTTTACTCCCGGTAACACCAAGCGCGACGAGGCTCCCCTCATCTGAACCGGATATGATTTCGGGGACCCTGTCTCTGTTCAGATCGAATATGATCGGCGTTGCATGCACGTTCTCTCCATAGTTATACAAAGCAATTTGATTACCGGTCCTGCCATCCAGGACAAAAAGCAAACCCGATAGAGTTGTGAACAATACATTCATACCTCTATCCGCTGCCACATCAGCCAGCGCCAGTCTTCCAGCTGTTGTCCCCTCTTCGGTGGCAAAACTCCACTCTTCCCTCCTTGTTTTTCCTTCGATCGATTTTACGATACCGTTCTGATCCAAAATCAGGATCTCATCATTCCCGTCCCCGTCAATGTCACCAACTGAAGGGGCAGATTTATACGTGCTGTTCAATTCATATGTAAAGAGGAGATTACCGTTAATTCCAAATACGGTTAAAATGCCGTTTTGAGTCAGAGAAACTATATCCGGATTATTGTCTCCGTCCAGATCCCCGATCGCGACACTTCCGGCGGGTCTGCCGTTAATATTTCTTTTCCACAGTCCCCAGCCTGTCTTCCCGTCAATGGCGTATAGATAACCGTTTAGCGTGGAAAAAACTACATCTTCTACGGCATCGTCATTAATATCGACTCCCGACGGTGAAAATTCGATTTCACTTTCCGCGTCAAAAAATCTCCAGATCTCGAACCCTGAACGCCCGTCGATCGCGATGATTTCCATCCCCAGGGTAGAAAAAATTATATCAATTGTCCTGTCTTTATTAACATCGATAAACAACGGAAGAGCGGTAATTCTGTCACTCCCGCTGTACGTCCACAATCTTTCCATTTCCGTTGTATACGTGATAATATCGCCATCTTCAAAGGTTAAAACGATATCATCTGATCTATCTTTATTTAAATCAACCAATACCGGTTCAAAGAAAGGTTTTCCGAAATCCTGCCTTAATATCTCCGAACCGGAATCCCCGCTCACAGCAATAAGCTGCCCGTTCTTGGTGCCGAAGAGAAAATCCTGATATTTATCTTCATCGATCTTTCCGACTGTCCCCGCTCTTACATAGGGATCTCCTTTTTCCAGGCCTTCGGGATAGGACCATATGATATCCATGTTCAAATTTTGACTGTCGGAAACAGGGACCTGACTCAACACATATTTTTCCTTAAACTGCTGTATTTCTTTTTCGCTGTATACAGGTTCCTCCACGAAACCGTTGACGCCGGTTCCATCCGCCTCACTTCCGGATACCTGAGGCTCGCTGATCAATTTAATATCAATACCTGTAAGGCCTTCTATATCTGCTAAAGATTCTTCGATGAGAGTTTCCTCTCCGGGGACTTCTTCACCGGGTGACGGCC
>DRHN01000267.1 GCA_011049595.1 Spirochaetota bacterium
CTTTTAATCTGCCCCGTAAGTTCAAAGTAGCATTCTCAGGCTGCCCCGTGGACTGCGCCTTTGCTTCCGTTCAAGCTGATACGGAAGCACCATCCCGGAGGAAATCCTTACCCGCATCATGTATTTCCCGTTTGTTCTCTGCTCGTAGATACCCATCGGCACTCTGTAACCCCTGAACGCAGGTGCAGTAATATTACCCTGTAAAAAATCCATCACCCGCTCTCTGTAGCCCAGCGTGTCTTTTACAATATTTTCAGGTACCTTCGATATTATTTTTTTATAACCGATCATTGCTTTCGTCTCCAATTCTTAACGGCACCGGTGTCACGGTGCCCTCTTCAATAAAATAACCTTTTGTTACAGGGTTATCCACGTCATTGAGCGATGTGATCAAATAAACTACATCCGGCGTCAAGGCCATCCGGACATCCTCTTCCGAAGGCCTGGCAGGTGTGTAAGGATGGCTGTGAAAAATCGCCAGCATCTGAAGGTCCGAGTGCCGCATCTCCTTCATTATTTTGAACTGTTCCCCGGGGTCCATGAGGAAATGCTCCGAGCTCTTATCCGTATTGCGCATGGGATAATACTTTTCAACCCTGCTGTTATTGCCCGCAAGAATACCACAGGCCTCGACCGGGGCTTCCCGTCGGGCGTGGGCAACAATTTCCTCAAAAACCTCTCGAGGTAAAAATATCTCATGCATTATTTACGCCTTTTACCTCGCATACAACCCTGTCTTCGTCTATCAGCCGGGTGATGCTGGGTCTTTCCCCGCACAGCTGACAATCCGGATTGCGTTTCAGGCTGATCTTCCTGAACTCCATTTTAAGAGCGTTGTAGACCATAAGTTTATTGATGAGCAGGTCTCCAATACCCAGTATGTGCTTTATTGCCTCGGTTGCCTGAAGAAGCCCTATAGTTCCAGCTAAAATTCCCAAAACACCGGCCTGAGCACAGGAGGGCACAGCCCCCGGAGGGGGAGGAGAAGGAAAAATACAGCGGTAACAGGCAGAGCTGTCAGGTATAACAGTGATCAGCTGACCGTCAAAACGTAATATCCCCGCGTGGGAAAATGCTGTCTTTTCAAAATAGCAGGCGTCATTGATCAGAAATTTAGTCGGAAAATTGTCCGTGCCGTCAATTACGAAATCGTAAGGCCTGATTATAGACCTGGCGTTCTCAGCACACATCAACTCCGAATGTGTGTGCACAACAATATCCGGGTTTATAGCGGTCATTTTCGCCTTTGCCGATTTCACTTTTTCGATACCCAGATCACCGGTGTTGTGGATAACCTGTCTCTGAAGATTTGACAGATCCACCCTGTCACCGTCAACAATACCGATCGTGCCCACGCCGGCTGCTGCCAGATATAGGGCCGCCGGAGATCCCAGCCCGCCGGCGCCCACAATAAGTATTTTTGCTGAAAGCAGTTTTTTTTGCCCTGTACCGCCGATCTCGGGAAGTATGATGTGACGGCTGTACCTTTCAATCTGCTGTTCTGTCAGTTCCAACTCCCGCCTCCCATGAAATATAAAAACTCGATTTCGTCACCGTCCTTGACGCCGGTGTCTTCAAAGTCATTTCTCCTGATTATCTTTTTATTGACTTCAACCGATACCATTTCGGGCATTTTAACCTTTCTTTCGGTGAGAAGATCTGATACGTTCATACTGTTTTCATAAAACAATTCTTCACCGTTTACCTTTATTTTCATTTCTAATCCTCCCATGCTTTTTCAATAGCCTGCTCGAAGTCATTTTTTATATCTTCGAAATCCTCTATGCCGGTAGATACCCTGATCATATCTTCTGTTACACCCAGTTCCAGTTTCTCAGAGCTGCTGAACTCATGGAATATGGTTGATGATGGATGAATAACCAGGGTTTTTGCATCGCCGAAGTTTGCGAGGTTTTTCGCCAGTTTCACAGAGTCAATAAATTTGAATGCTCTTCTTTTGTCACCCAGGCTGAATGTCAGCAATCCGCCGCCTTTCCCACCGAACAGTTTTTTAACTTTCTGAAAATCCGGGCTTGCTGAAAGACCCGGGTAGTTTATCCACTTCGCTTTCTGATGTCCCTGCAGGAAAACGGCAAGTTTTTTGGCATTGCTGCAGTGCCTGTTCATTCTCAACCCGAGACTTTCCAGGCCCTGGATCATCAAGAAGGAATTCAATGGTGAAGGACAGCATCCCAGGTCCCTGTATATCAGGTTTCTCAGATGTGCCATAAAAGCCATCTGCCCCGCCTTCTTTGTCAGCTTTTTTATATCCTCGAATAGTCCATTTCTCCAGTTGTAGTTGCCGGTGTCAATAATTGCTCCTCCGATTGCGGTGCCGTGACCGTTGATAAATTTTGAAGTGGAGTGAATTATTAGATCGGCGCCATATTCAGCAGCTTTGAAAAGAAATGGCGTGGTTACTGTGTTGTCCACGACAAGGGGTATATTTGCCTCTCGCGCTATTGCCGCGATGGCCGGTACATCGGGGACAACCATTTGCGGATTTCCGATAGTCTCTATAAAGACCAGCTTCGTTCTTTCCGTGACAGCGCGTGAGAACTGCACTTTATCAGCAGCGTCGACCAGTGTTGATTCGACACCGAATCTGCTCAATACATTTTTAAATAATGAAACGGTTCCGCCAAAAATGCCCGATGCCGATACTATGTGGTCTCCTGACTTGAGAAGCGAAACCGCCACGGTGGTTATCGCCGCCATCCCGCTGGAAGTGGCAATGCAGCCGATACCTCCCTCAAGCTCGGCAAGGCGAAGTTCCAGGGCATAGGTTGTAGGATTTGCTATGCGGGTGTAAATATACCCCGGAGTTCTTCCTTCGAAAATATCCGCAAGCTCTTCAGCCGTACCGTGAGCATATGCGACCGTCTGGAAAATAGGGACAGCGGTAGCACCTGTGCCACTTTCTTTTCCGTAGCCTCCGTGTAACGATGTTGTTTGAGCTTTCATTATTTTACCTGATTAAATAATCTTTTCATATCTGGTAATCGATTTTCAAAGGCCTTGTGTGGATACCGCATTCACCGCCGCATTTGCTTGTGCCGATCCACCTGCCTGCCCTTTCGTCATGCCCTGCTGTTATTTTTGTGCATGGCGCGCATCCAAGCGACCTGTAACCCTCCGCGTAGAGCGGGTTGACCTTTACCTGATTTAAAGCAAGATACTGCCACACTTCACGTTCTTGCCAGATCAGGATCGGGTTCAGCTTTAACAGGCCCTCATCACGCATTTCTCTTTCCTTAAAATCTGTACGGGTTCTCCCTTCAGTGCACCTGAGTCCTGTGACCCAGCACGTAACACCCATCTCCTCGATCGCCTTCCTTGTGGGCTGCACCTTGAGAATATCGCAGCAGCGGTCAGGATCGGTTGAGAAAAGTCTATCAGGGATCTCTTCATCATTTTTAAAGATCCTCAGCTCGGGATACCTGGCAACTTCCTCATGCATGAACCGTACTGTCTCTTCCGGCTTGTACCGGGTTGTCACGATAAAACCGCGGATATCCGGGCCCACCTGTTTTGCCAGGTGCCACACAACGACCGAATCCTTTCCCAGACTGTTCGCTACAACCAGCCCGTCACCATGTTCTTTGTATGCCTGCTCTATCAGTGTGAGCGAGCGGTCGACTTTCTGGGCGAAATTCAATCCTGTAACAAGACTGGCTACATCTTCCTCTGCTAGTATTGGCGTCATGATACTTTTTGACCTCCTGCGTGTATAAAATAGAATCGATGCACACCCTTTTTCAATCCATCTTACTCTCTGACCATCGCTCAGGAGCGGTACGCATCCTAGATCGAATAATTGGTGGCAAAATGTTTTTCACTTTTGTTTTCCAGACTTATCAGGTCTGAAAAACTGGTATTGTTGTAGATGCTGCTGACAGCTTTTCTCAAACTTCCCCACATATAATTAAACGCATAATCTCCCCGTTTTCGTTTTCCGTCTCCGGTTTCAAAGGTTTTCGAAGGCATATCGATGGAACCTTGAACTGCTTTGATAATTTCTCCCACATTGAGCTCGTCGGGGTTGCGGGACAATACATATCCCCCCTGCTTTCCTCGTTTTGATTCAACAAAACCTGCGTGCTTGAGCTGGTTTAAGATTATCTCGAGAAACCTGGGAGGTATGTCCTGTGCGTCTGCGATCTTATTGATCTTTACCGGTTCCGAATCCTCTCGGAGGGAAAGCTCAAAAATTGCACGCATGGCGTAGAGGCATTTTTGGGAAATAAACATTTATTGTCTCCCTTTATTGATGATTTTTTGTTCCTGGATCTCCCGTAAGTTGGGCCTATGCAGGTTTATTCGGCCCTGTTTGATAATATCATTTTTTATCTTGACTATTCCGATTGACATAATCAATAATATATATCTATTTTTTCTGGGTGTCAATCTTTTTTTCCAAAAAAAATAAAAAATTACAGCTTATGATCCGGATTTACCATTGAAGTACTGGAAGAGGATTCGATATCGATAAAAATAAGGGAAAGAAAACAGTTAACCGGAGTTTACATCATAAGAACGGGGCTAACATATCTGTAATAAAACGGGTGATATTGCATGTGAAAACAATTGTCAGTCTTGAGAGATCTCTTTTTTCATCCTTTCATAATCCTCTTTACTGATCTCACCAAGTGCATATCGTTTCTTTAAAATATCTAAAGCTGATTCATCGATATTACTGCTTTGCTTTTCAGGCTGTTTTCGGTTCAACCATACTACAAGCAGTACGATACCAACGATGACGATTATCATGAAAAATATTCCGAAAAATCCCCACCCTCCCATCATTCCAAAGCCCATCATTTTAAGCCTCCAATATTTTTAAAATATAAATCTGTAAATTTATCCCCTAATGTAAAACAATTCTGCCGCGCAGTCAATATTGACTTGTGTGATCATCTCTTGATAAGGGCCTGTCTAATCCTTTTAGAGCTGCATTGGGCCTCCGGAAACCGGTTTTTTAACTCAAATTCCCTCTCGAATAAATACCTGCATCAGCTCATCAAGAAGTTCCCTGCTGGTTTCACCATTACCTTTGATGGCATTTGCGACACAATTGCCGATGTGTCTTTTAAAGATAATTTTAGCTACACTATTCATCGCAGCCCTGGCAGCTGATATCTGTGTCAGAATATCGATGCAGTACTTTTCCTCCTCGATCATCTTCTGTATGCCTCTCACCTGGCCACCGATGATCCGCAGCCTTTTTTGTGCTTTTTCATTAATTGGATGCGGCCCGCCCTTCTCCTGATCATTTTGTTTAACAGTTTCCCGCTTCCCAATATTTGACGTTGATTCCATTTTTAAACCTCCCCGCCTCCGATTAAAGAATTTCCCTGTTCCTCTGCCACACTGCCGGGTGTCACTTACGTGACAAAAATCCCGGTAACTTTTCTGATCCCGATTTTTTTAGCTATCTCAGGGGTGACTTTTTCAACAGCCAGGCCGGAAGGATCCTCCGTCTTTCGGGCCATGCCCAGCTTCTTTGATCTTTCCAGGCCCCCTATCCTGACCCTTATACCCAATTCTTCATCGCCCCTCAGCACTCTTATTTCGACCAATTTCCCGGGCCCTGTTACAGCAACCATATTTCTAAGCTGTGCGCTGCTTTCAATGGGTTTACTGTCAAACATTATGACTATATCACCCTGCTCAAGCCCGAATCTTTCAGCCGGGCCCCCGGAGGCAAGATCGGCTATGATCACACCCATGAAATTTTCATCAAGTTTGAGGTTCCTTGCTATCTCGGGGGTGATGTCCTGTATGTTAACCCCCAGGTAGCCTCTTTTGACCTTACCGTACTTAATCAGCGAGTCCGATATAGTCTGTACCATGTTGGATGGTATGGCAAATCCAAGCCCGTTGGAACCTCGGATGCTGATACTATTAGAGAGGTGATCCCGACAACCTCCCCTGACAGGTTTATTAAAGGGCCGCCTCTGTTGCCCGGGTTGATCGACGCGTCCGTCTGAATAAAATCTTCATACCCCGCAGGCCCGAGAGCCCCGATGCCTCTCCGGTTTTTCGCGCTGTGCCGGGAACCGTCATAAAGCTCTACTTCAATGTCATCCGCGTTCTGCACCACATGATTGTTTGTAATTATGTAGCCGTCAGGGCTGATTATGACTCCGCTCCCGAGCGCCTGCACGGGCGCTTCTCTCTGCTGAGGCCTCAGATCATTCCAGAAGCCGTATGACCTCTGCACAACTGTGCCGGTAACATCAATATGAACTACCGCCGGCATTAATTCGTTAGCCACCATGCTTATCGATTGGGAAAACCCAGTCTCATCTTTTATAACGATCGTCTTTACAGGTGCGGGGTCCTCTGCAGCGCCCCTCTCCGGATTTGCGCCCATCCCTATCATAAAAAACAGGATCCCTGTGGCAGCAATTGTGATAAAAAAATATATGTTTTTTTTACTGAGCATTTTATTCAGTCCTTGTTTATTTTTTATAAAATACCTTACAGGGGTATAGTGTACAAGGTACTTCGTTATTCTCGAAAAATCAAGTGTTTTCCTTCATTCATTCATTTTTTTCATGTATTGTTAATATTTATTTACAGGAAACTTTAAATTATATTTATTCTTGACAGAATGTCATGTTCCGTGTAGCATGATTCTAAGAAGGGTGATGTTTTTTGTCGATAAACTCATTCGTGAATATCTTATCAGCCCTCCTTATCCTGAACCACACGCCCCTGTATATCATGCCGGGGA
>DRHN01000268.1 GCA_011049595.1 Spirochaetota bacterium
AAAAAATCAAGTCGCGGGACGCAATATCTGAGTGTTAATGCTTCCCTTCTGGATAAAGTCGCTGATGAAGAAAGAGGTGTAATCGTCAGTTCCTGGCGTGATGTAACCGTACAAAAGGAGGCGCTGGAATTGCTGCAGGAAAGTGAAGAAAAGTTCAGAATTGTGGCCAATTTTGCTATGGACTGGGAATATTGGTATCAGGAGGAAAAAGGTTTTATTTATGTTTCTCCTTCCTGTAAATTGATAACGGGCTACTCCGATAAAGAATTTTATTCTGATCCTCTTCTGCTGGAAAAAATTATCCATCCGGACGATTTGAATATTTGGAATGGACACGTTCATGCCAGACCGGCCAAGGTAACAATCAGCCCCATTGAATTTAAAATAATCACTAAAGATGGCATCCAGCGCTATATCGAACATGTATGCCGGGAAATTGTTGGAAAATCAGGAGAACACCTGGGAGTCCGGGGGAGTAACCGCGATATAACCCAAAAGAAAGCGAGTGATAAAAATGTAAAAACACTCCAGGGACTTTTACCTATCTGTTCTTCATGTAAAAAAATTCGTGATGATGCAGGGTATTGGAAACAAATTGAGGAGTATATATCTACGCATTCGGAAGTGGATTTTACCCACAGCATTTGCCCGGAATGTATAAAAAAATTATATCCGAAATATTCTGATTCATCTATGGAGTAGCTCACAAATAGATTACGCTGCGATACATTGTATGACTAAATATCGCCAACTAGAAGATGGATTAGATCATTGCCGGTCTTCTTCTTAATATCATCCCCGGTATGCTCGCCTCGTTCCCTGTTTCTTCAGACAAAAATTACCTGGAGGAACGACAGTAATTAGTATAGTAAGGGCTGTTTTAGGAGGGTACGCGTTATCTAGATTCAGGTTTAGAGGAAAGGTTTTTTTTAGCCAAATGTTATTGGTAATGTACATGTTCCCTCCAGTCTTGCTTTTAATCCCATTGTTCATTGTACTGAAAACGGTGGGCCTTATTAACTCACCCTTCGGATTAATATTAGCTTATACCACCTTTTCTCTTCCTTTTTGCATATGGATGCTTAAAGGATTTTTCGATAGTATTCCTATGGATTTGGAGGAGCAGGCTATGGTAGATGGTTGTACACAATTAAGCTCCATGGTGAGGGTGCTGTTGCCCCTTTCCGGGCCAGCATATGACAGATATAGGTATTACATTTGCAGTATCAACATTAATAGTTATACTGGTTATAACTTTTTTCTTCTTATTACATGAGTTTATAGTCCAGGGTTTAACTGCAGGTGTTGTAAAGGGTTAGTAATAATTTAACAAATGAATCAGATATACCTTGTAAAATGCGGCCCGGTTTGTGAAAATACAGGTTATAGCAGCATATATTATCAATTAACTCCCAAAAATACGATATCAAGACAGGATCTGGTTTGATGATAAAGGAACCGACGATTGGTGAAATAAGAGAAGCGTCTTATCGGATTAAGTCGCATGTTCATCATACTCCTGGTTTCATTGAAAAGTATAACCAATAACTCGAGATGCATACGGCTCTCCCCATCAGCACGGAGCCTTTAGACGGCCCGGCCTGCCGGTGACAAATAATGAGGCATGATGGAGTTTAGCATGTCAAAATTGGATGTAGTGATTCGTAATGGGGAGGTCGTGACAGCTGCCGGTACGGTAGGTTGCGCCGACATTGGAATCGCTTTTGGTATTATCGTGCAAATTGGAGGCGCGCTTGACGGCCACAGGGAGTTTGACGCAGCGGGTAAGCTTGTCCTGCCGGGCGGCGTGGACGCTCATGTGCATCTGTCGTTTCCCGGAAAGAAAAATGCAAGCCCCGGATGGGTGGATGATTTTACCAGCGGGTCCGCTGCAGCGCTTGCGGGCGGTATTACTACTCTTGGGAATATGACCTTTCCGGTACCGGGGGAAACACCCATATCGGCACTGGAGCGTGAGGAAACTATAGCCCGCAGGCAAACCATAGCGGACCTCTTTCTGCATCCGGTGCTTGACATGGTAACCCCGGAGGTTTTAGACGAAATACCAGGGTTGCTCGACGCGGGCTGTAGCAGTATCAAGCTCTTTACTACTCTTCCGTGGTTCGACTCTCAGGTACAAAGCTATATTGAGGCTGTCAGGCGTGCCGGTGAGAATGGATTGATAACACTGATCCACTGCGAGGACTATGCCCTGATCGAAGAAGAGACGTCTCGCCTGACGGCAGCGTCCAAGACTTCGCTCCGCTACTATGCGGAGAGCCGGCCGGTGATCTCTGAGGTAACCGCGACACAGCGGGCGGTAGCCTTTGCGGAGGAAACAGGTGCGCCCGTCTACATCGTCCACCTATCGGCAAAAGGCGCCCTGGAGGTTTGTGCCGAAGCCCGGTCCCGCAATGTGCCGGTCTATGTCGAAACACGGCCACTTTACCTCCACCTAACTCGCGAGCGTTTTCAAGAGGAAGATGGTGCAAAATATGTTTGTCAGCCCCCCTTGCGTGAGCAGAAGGACATCGACGCTTTATGGTCTGGCATTCAGCAGGGTGTCGTACATACCGTCTGTACCGACCACGCTCCCTGGTCACTGGCTGCCAAGCTTGACCCGGCCCACACTATTAACAACCTGCGGCCCGGAGTCGCTAACCTTCAGACCATGCTTCCGATGCTTTACTCGGAGGGTGTACGGTCCGGCCGCATCACTTTGAGCCGATTCGTCGAAGTGACATCCACCAACGTTGCCAGGCTGTTTGGCCTCTACCCGCGCAAAGGAACGATCGCCGTTGGTAGCGACGCAGACCTGGTAATTTTTGATCCAGACCTCGATATAATGGTTGAGGGCTCCATGCTCAAATCCAACACTGACTACTCGGTTTACGATGGGTGGCGGGTGACCGGTTGGCCTGTGCTCACGTTGCGGCGCGGTCAAGTCGTCTTTCGTGATGGCGAGGTAATTGGACGGCCGGGTAGTGGAATAATTGTGCCGCGCGGCCCAACTATTCCCCTCTAATAAAAGACACCTCAAACCGTATGAGTCATTGTGGACGCTGGTGGTGAATATCATATCCAAGTCCGGTGTCTGGCATGAGTTCTGACGTAATAACTTCCAATGCATCCGTGTTTCTTAAAAATGGGGATTGACAATTTGCACGACAACCCTGCGGAAGTTAAATTGATCGATAATGTCTTATCCCAGGAGGCCGGCCATTTCTTTTATTTTCATTATAGTGCATAGCAATCGTAGCACCAGTCTGAGAGAAAAGACGAACCATAGAAACGCCAATACCGCTTGTAGCGCCTGTCAGTAAAATAACATGATCCTTTAAATTTATTTTCATAAATATTCTTCTCACAGTTGTTTCAATAGTACCTGACGTCTTCAATTGCCGATAAACACAGTCTTCTTTGTTGGCTTGGGTGCTTTTACCACCATGAACCGTAATGACTTACTGCTTTCATTATACCAGCAATGTACGATGTCTTTCGGACTTTCAACAAGTGTGTCTTTTGTAATTTCCATCTTTTCGTCACCAATTTCTACAATTCCCGTCCCTTCGAGCACATAAAATACCACATCAACAGGAGTAACATGGCGCTTCAATGATTGCCCAGGATTCAATGTAATTACTGTAATCATAGCCTCATCTGTATTGTATAGATTTCGAGCATCGACATCATGAGCATTATCCATAATTTCGACTTCAGACAATTTTTTGGTAATCATAGTTATTCTCCTTTTTTTTCTTAGTCGCGGGCTTTAAATGCCGGGGAGTGCTTCAATCAACTGCGGCACCTGAGTAAAGATGACACCGCACTTCGTGGTTTTCATCCAGTGTAACGATGCCGGGATCGCCCCTCGAACAGACCTCCATCTTTCCAGGACATCGCTGGTGAAAACTGCATCCCGGGGGAATATTGACAGGAGATGGGATTTCCCCTGTAGAAACAATCTTTTTCGGTTTCAGCGCCTCTTCCTGTTCCGATACCACAGGTATGGAAGAGAGAAGCATTTGAGTATACGGATGTAAGGGCCTGCTGAAAAACTCGGCCGTCGGAGCAATTTCGCAGATTTTTCCGAGATACATGATGGCTACCCTGGAGGCCATGTTCCGCATCAGGCTCAGGTCATGGGTGATGAACATATAGGTGAGATTGAGTTCCTTCTGCAGCTCCATCAGTTTGTTTATGATCTTTGCCTGTACCGACACGTCCAGGGCGGAGGTGGGTTCGTCGAGCACGATAAAGGAGGGGTCTGTTGCCAGGGCGCGGGCAATGGCGATCATCTGGCGTTCTCCTCCCCCGATGGCAGACGGTGACTTGTACATGAAATCAACGGGGAGTTCCACCATTTCCATCAGTTTTGCTACACGGTCCACACGCTCCTTCTTCGGTACCGTGTCATGCACCTGGAGAGGAAGCTCGAGGATCTGTCGGATCGTACGTCGGGGATTCAGTGAAGATCCGGGGTCCTGGAACACGATCTGTATGTCCTGTTTCAAAGTTTTCGACCGCTTTTTGGTCGGAGTGGTGATGTCCTGATCTTTGAATACAAGCTCACCGGAGGTTGCAGGATAGATCCCCATGATGGTATAAGCGACGGTGCTTTTCCCTGAACCCGATTCTCCCACCAGCCCGAAGGTCTCCTGCTCGTTGATCGTGAAACTTACCCCGTCGGCGGCCCGTACAACCCCTCGCCTGGTCTGGAAATGTTTTTTCAGATCGTGTGCCCTGACAATTATGTTGTCCATAAATTCTATTCCCGGTATAAAAAGCAAGCTGTCTTGTGATTGTCACCGCAATTGAAATAAATCGGTTTCTCCTTCCTGCATATATCCCTCACTGCGGGACACCTGGGATGAAACCTGCATCCCGGAGGCGGGTTCAGATATTCAGGTATACGGCCTGCAATGCCGGCGGCGATTCCCTCGCCGGTGAGCTTCGGTACAGCTGCCAGCAGCCCTTTTGTGTAAGGATGCAGGGGGTTCCTGAACAGTTCAACAGTATCCGCGGTCTCCACCATAACACCGGCATACATAACGTACACCCGCTGGGTCCACTCACGGACCAGCCCCAGTGAATGGGTTATGAGTATCGTGGAAGTACCCTTCTCCTTAATAAGGGTGCCGAG
>DRHN01000269.1 GCA_011049595.1 Spirochaetota bacterium
AGCGTTGTTAACTAAAACATGAATTGTGCCGAAGTCCTCTTTTATTTCATTGAATAATTTATTTACACATTCTTTATTAGAAATGTCACATACTTTGCCGATTGCTCGTTTTTCAAAATTTTTTGTAACTTCTTTTAGCATCGCGCTGTTTATGTCAGTTAAAATAGTTATTGCCCCTTCATCATAAAAAGCCCCGGCAATCGCCGCCCCGATACCGCTTGCGGCTCCTGTCACGACCACAATCTTTCCCTCGAGACCAAGATCCATCGAATCCCCCTTGCACTTGTATTAGTATAATATCTATTAAATAAATTATTAAGTTTATATAATTAGCCGGATATATAAAAAAAGCGCGTGTTTTTGGTTTAAATAGCGAATTATGCTGTTTTTTTTAAAAAAAGGTTGAATTATTATATTTTTGCACTAAAGTTTAATTATATAGATAATTAACCGATTATTGATTGTAAAATAGTATAATATCAGTGAATGCACGTGTATGGTAAACATCCTCGATATTGGCTTGAACCGGGATAAACTGTATTGATTTAAGTGCGGGAAAAACCGGGAGACTGATACATAAACGTAGTAAAAATTCTTTTTTATATAAGAGGATTTAAAAAATGAAAAGAATACTCAAAAAAAGTGTCTTGTTTTTAGCTCTGTTCAGTATCCTGCTGGCGCCTGCCGTGGTTTCTGCGGATGAAGTTACCGAGGTCTGGTCGAGGGTTTATTTCACCGCCGACACTTTGCATCAAAAATACGAGATCATGCTAAGTATTATCGAACTGGATAATAGAGACGTAGCACCTATTTTAATAGAAGCTCTGGAAGAGCTGGCCGAACAGATGCTGTATTTTGACAGGAGTGACATGGTGATCCAGAATAACCTGAAAGTTCTCATCATCAGCGAGCTTGGTGATTTAAGGGTAGTCGAGGCTGCTCCTGTGATCTTCACAGTGATGAAAGAGACAAAGGATCCTTACCTTAAAGGGGGGGCTTTAATTGCTCTTGGCAAAACAGGCGCCGGACAGTACGCCCGGGAGATTGCATTAATACTCAGGAACCTGACGCTATACCGGGGTGACGATGTAGTCGGGGAGGAAGCTATCGCGTTCAGCTGTATTGTCGCTCTTAAAAGGCTGGGTGACCCGGTAGGCTACATGCCCGTTTTCCTGGCTTCAAACTCCGGGTTTTCAAGGAAAATAAGAAAGGCGGCAAAAGAAGCGCTCCCGACTATACTTGAAGATCCAACTGAGGTTCTATTGGATGTAGTTGAAAACGAATCATCAATTCAATTGAAATTAGCCGCGCTTAAAGCCGAATCCATGTCCAGCGCCCCTGTTGAGAACAAGGCCTCAGTTGCCAGTGAAGCAATAAACCAGGGGCTGTATTATAAAACATCTTATATCAAAGACATTGCTTTGCTCAGAGAATTACGTCTTCTTGCCCTCGAGATGTTTATCACCTATGAAACAGCTTACATTGTGGCGGTTCCCTTGATAGAGAAGGTATTGTACCTGGACTATGACTTGAGCGAAACAATATACGCATTGGAAGCTCTGAGCGCTATGCCTGATAAAGAAGCGGTTCAAGCATTGACCCGCTTTCTGGCCTTTCAAAATAGCAGACAATTAGCCGGTATCACGCCTCGTGACAACCGTGTTGTAATTGCTACAATAAGAGCCATTAAAAATGCAAAAAGCAAGGCGGGTTCCGAAGAGCTGTTGAGGGCGAAATATGCAGGTTACCCGGCAGTTGTTGGCAGAGAAGCGGATAAAGCGCTTCGTTCTTTATAAGAATTTTTGTTATAACCGATTATGATGTTACAATATTCTTTTTTATTTAGTTTTCGGTTCTGGGGTCCGGGAGTGCTAAGGCTTTAGTTCAAACAAAGCTTGAGAGGCCGCACCAGAAACTAAACAACAACATACACCTGTCTTTCTATCCCCCCTGTTAAAGTGTTTATTGTGTTATCCCTTCAAGTCAGTATTCTTCAATAGAATGCTGGAGAATCAGGTCCTGTATGCCGTTTCCAATCAAGAAGGCGGGCTGTCTACATTATATAGGTTCGGAAAAAAAATTGATTATTTGTTCTTTTTACATAGACTTTAAAATATAAGGATGGAATTTTGTTATTAATCAATTTATTGGGAGAAAAGAAATGAAATCGATAAGCATCGCCTTGTTTATATTTATTCTATTGGCCGGGTGCACAAGCGTTCCAAAAAAGGGTGAAGAGCAAAAGGTCCCTGCTGTTTCTGAAACAGAAGAAGAAACGCAGGAAATTAAGAATCCCAGGCAGACGGAAGCGGAACAGGGAGGAATAAATGACCCCGAAAACGAATTGGGAGATAAAGAGAAAATTGAGGAGGCTGTCGTTAAGGAGGTGGCGTTAATAGCAAAAGAAATTTCCTATTATTCTGATGGTATGCTGGATGAGTATACAGTTTATTTTTACAAAGAAAACAGCACGGAAATATTGAAAGAAGAGGTTTACAGTAACATGGATGAAATAATTGAGCGTTACGTTTATAAATATCAAAACGGCAACATTGTTAAAAAAGGGAACTTAAATCCGGATGGGGATTATAAGTCATCCAAGGTGTACGAATACAACGACAGAAATCTCCTGGAATCTGAATCACGTTATGATGAAAATGACAAAGCTCAGTCAGTCTCGAAATATGAGTATGATGCTGATAACAACAAGATAAAATGGAGCCTGTATGACGCGGGGAGGGGGCAATGCTTGCTTACAATACCTATTCATACGAAAATAATAAAAACTCGGGAATCGATTTTTATAATCCATCCGGGAAACTTGAAAAATACACTGTTGTCGAATATGACGGCGCTTTCAACAAGATCAAGGAAAGTTTTTTTCTCCCCAATGGCAAACTTGAAAATTATATAAACTATGAGTACGAGGACGGCCTGCTGGTATCGGAAAAAAGCTTCAAAGCAAAGGGCGTGTTAACTAAAAGCATCGAATATGAATATGATGATAAAGGTAATATTAAAAAAATACACTATTATAATCAGAAGCAGATATTGACGGAAATTAATGAGAGAGAGTATATTTATCTGGTTTTATGAAAACGGTTTATGTCAGGAAAGGAGACAATGTCAAATATACGATGTATAGATTTCGGTTTAACAATTTTTAATTATCTGCCGAATATTTAATAAGTGCGGTAATCCCACAGGGGCTGTTATTTATACACCGCAATCGAACAGAAAATCAGATTAAAGTGTGTTTTTTTAATTCCAAGAACTAATTATTTACCACTGGAGGACATATTTGCAGTTTGCTATTATATTATTAATAATTATCATATTTCTTGTAATAGTCTTGTGGAGGCTCAGCGGAGGAAAAAACAGGTTTTCCTGGTATGAGTTTTATAGTAGAGGTAGGAAAGAAGGATTCAGGTTCAAAGAGATAGGCTTTTTAAGGCAGATAACAATCCAGAATAAATTAGAAAAACCCCAGTCGATCTTCTGGTCTACAAAACAGCTTGACAAATGCTTGAAGCCGGCGATAAGTAAAATCAACTCAGATGTAAACCTGCCCCCGGATTATAAGCAATCGATGATGAGTAAGCTTCTTGATCTGAGGACAAAATCGGAGTTTAATCTCCCGAAGTATAAGAAAAGGGTTAGAGAAACAACTACGATTCAACCGCAGCAGAAAATCGTTATTAGGGACAGTATTTACGGGACCTTTGTCAGCTGGGTGGTTGAAGTTACCCGGAAAAACCTTGTCGTTACAATGCCGAGCGGTAAAAAGGAGATTTCGGCTTTAAACTGGAAATCAAGGAGTTTGAGTGTTTATTTTTGGAGACGTGATGACGCCGGGTATTTATTTGAAACGAAGGTGTTGGATCAGATATCCAGTGCGGAATATCCTCTTCTTTATTTGTCACATACGAGTAATTTACAGAGATTGCAGAAGCGGAAAAACATTCGTGTAAAGAC
>DRHN01000270.1 GCA_011049595.1 Spirochaetota bacterium
CAATTAAAAATATTTTGAAGGCATCAGGAAAAACAGAGGGAGGAAAACATCAAGAAAATGATAGAAAGACGCATATTTCCCAGGATAGAAACTGATTGGCCGCTCATTGTGATAACAGATGACGGTCAAATACTGTTCGGGGAGAAAAAGCTCGATTCAATACTTCCTTTTTACCGGCATTCCTTCTACGTAAGCTCCTTTTCAAAATCTCTGGGCCTTGCCGGGGAGCGTATAGGATATTTTGCGGCCCACCCTGAAATTGAAGAAGGTGATAACGATTGGGGTGTGCTGAATCAGGTGCTGACAATAAACTTAAGGACACGGATAGTAAATGCACCTGCACTTCAGCAAAGGGTTATTGAAAAAACCGGTGCTTTTACAAAAGTAAACATCCGGGAATATGAGTGGAGAATCAGCGGATTGGCTGCTGCATTAAAATCCCTGGGTTTCAAGTTCGAAAAACCGGAAGGCGGATTTTACATCTTCGCACAAATACCTGATCAATTTAAGGATGCAAACCACTTTAAACAAACAGCCCATCATGGCGATGAACCGCTGCTTTTTATTCCTGGAACTGCGTTTGGGGGGAGTAAGTATAAGAGATACATCCGTCTCAGTGCCTGTGTAAATAACAGGGAAATAAACAGGGCGTGCCGCAGGTTAAAGGAAATATGCAAACAATGAAGCCGAGAGACAGGGTATTTGCCGCACACGAGCATTGAAACCCTAACCGGGTGCCCGGATTTGAAATATGGATCGACCGGTTTTTGGCAGGCCCGGAGAGAAAAAGCGGCAGGCCGTGTATGCTGAAAAGGACCGGGACGCCATCATGTATCGCGCAGGGCAGCAACTCCTAGAGACGATGCACACGCCACCTGTTTTTTTCGTTACTTAAAGTGAAAAAAACTTTAAAAGACAAGAGTTAAATAGAAAAAAAATACGGCTTGTTCACATCAGGATTTCATATGATTCTTGAATTGCTTAATTACTTGCAAAACATTACATCTAACAACCCATGCTATTCTTAAATTTTTCTGTTATATATTACTTTTAAGACCGGATGCGTATTTTTTTCCGGTAAAGATCGTGTAAAGCACCGGCACCACAACAAGAGTCAACAACGTCGAAGCTGCCAGGCCGCCGATCAGGGTCCAACCGAACGGCGCCCACAGCGTGCCTCCCCGAAGGGTCAGCGGCAGTATACCCCCTATGGTCGTAAGAGTAGTCAGGAGGATCGGTTTAAACCTCACTTCTGCAGCGGTCCTCACGGCATCATACATATCCTTTCCTTCTTTCATCAACTGGTTCGAATACTCGACAAGCAGGATCGAATTGTTGATGACAATGCCGATCAGCCCTGTCAAACCTATAAAAGCTGAAAACGAGAAAGTGTTGCGGGTAATCAGAAGCGCAAAAAAAGACCCGGTCACCGCAAAAGGTATCGCGGCGAATACAATGAGCGGCTGTGTGTACGATCTGAACTGGAGCACAAGCACGGCAAATATCGCGATCAGCGCGATCACAAACACCTGTTTCAATCCCCCGAAGGATCTTTCGCGGCTTTCAAGCTCCCCTCCTGTGTGGTACCTGTAGCCTTTCGGCCACTGATAGTCATCGAGCTTCGCCATGATCGCTTTTGTTGTATCATCAATTGAATAGCCGCGCACTATGTCGGCAGTTATAGTTGCAACACGTTCAAGGTTATAGTGGTTGATACTGGTCGGGGATATCCCGAAGTCCACGGACGCGACTTGCAACAGCGGTATCAAAGCGCCGGAGATCGAACTCACATATATCCTGCTAAAATCCGATACAACAGGTTTATTCACAAAAGGCAAGCGGACAACGATGTCATATTCTTTTCCGGAGCTGTCCCTGTACTGTGAAACTGCCATCCCGGTTATGCCTGCCCTGACAGTGCGGTCGATCTCCACCAGAGGTATGCCCAGAAGCCCGGCTTTTTCCCGGTTGATGTTGATATACAGATCGGTCTTTGATTCTTTGAGCGGGTTGTCGATATTGATCGTGCCGGGCGTCGCGGTGATAATTTTTTCAACATCACGGGAAATATCTTCCAACACGTCCATATCTTTACCAAGGACTTTTATCGCTATCGGCGCTTCAACAGGCGGCCCCTGCCGGAGCTCTTTAACCTCAATGGCTGCGCCTGGATATTCCGCGAAAACCATTCTGAGCTCATCGATCATTTTGGACATGGCGCTTTCATCATAGCGTTTTAATTGAACAAATATCTGCGCGTGGTTGCTTCTTTCGCTTGCCGACTGCACGTTGTAGTATATCGGCGGGTTGTCCTTTCCGATATTGACAGCGTAATCTTTTATTTCGTCTCTTGATATGAGCACAGATTCAACATATCGCGCAGCTTCGTCCGTCCGGTCCAGGGTAGTCCCCAGCGGTGTGTCGATATTGATTAAAAATTGAGGTTTGTCGGCTTTTGGAAAAAGGCTCATCCCAATAAGCGGGAACACGGCGAGACTGGCGGAAAAAATAACAAGAGTGAGTATGATTGTGATCAGGCGGTGGGAAAGAGCAAACCGGAGTATTTTTTGAAACCGGTTTTTTATAAAAAATCCGACCTTTGCTTTGATCCCGGATTCCTTCCGGCTGCCGCTGACCTTTAAAAACACACTTGAAAGATAGGGTGTTAAAGTCAGCGCGATCAGCAGAGATGCCAATAGTGTGTAGATTACAGTGACAGGCATGCTCCGGATAAAGTCTCCGGTAATGTCTTTCATCATAATGATCGGAATAAACGCAAGTACAGTTGTAGCTGTAGCGCTTACTACAGCCCAGCCTATCTGGCTGGTTCCTTCAACAGCCGCCTCTTTGCTTGAATACCCCATGGCGAGAAAACGGGAAACGTTCTCTGTTACAACGATTGCATTATCCACCAGAAGCCCTAGCGCAATGACAAGCCCCACAATGGACATCTGCTGCAGTCCGTATCCGGAAACATTGACAAACCCCAAAGCGATCAGGAAAGAAAGAGGTATCGCGATCATTACTATGGCGGACGCCCTCAAACCTACTCCGACAAATACTACTATACTTACGATGATCAATCCCTGCAGCAGGTTAAAAAGAAAAGAATTGATTCGTTCGGACACGCTATTGGTTTGATCGACGACATACGCAACACTCATCGACTCCGGCAATTGCTCCTCAAACCCGGCAATCCTGGTCCTTATGTCATCCATTATATGGAAAATATTGGTCTTTTCTTTTTGCGTAACAGTAACAAAAACAGATCGACGACCGTTAAACCGGGTCCTGTATGTTTCATCCTCGTAGGAAAACTCAACATCCGCTATGTCCTTGAGATAAAGCGGTCTGTCATTTACGGAATAAATGATGGTATTACGGATCCCGTCCAGAGAATTGTAGGGGCCGCTTGTTTTAATAGTAAACTTCTTTTCCCCGATATCTATTGTCCCGCCAGGAATATTCGCGTTGTTCATGTTAACCGCGTCCGTTATCACGCTCAACGGAATACGCAATTGCGCGGCTTTTTCAAGGTCCACCGAAACTCTCACTTCCTGTTCAGGGTAGCCCATTGTGTCGACTTCTTTGACACCGGGCACCTTTTCAAGGATCTTTTTCAGCCGTTTTGCCTCATGCTCAAAGTCACTGTAGGGCGCCGTGTCCGAAACTAAAGCTATCTGAAGGATGGCGACAGCTGTTGTTGTCCACTTGATTGTTTCGAGGCTCTGGATATCTTCAGGCAGGTCACCCCGGATGCTGTTTACTTTCTGCACGACATCGGAGTATTTTTCCTCGTCGTCCAAGCCGGCAAGAAATTCAATATTGATTATAGCGAAACCGTGCGAAGCATAGGAATCGACCGTTTTTATATCTTCAAGCTCGTTAAGCGCCTCTTCAATAGGATCGACGACAAGACTTTCCAGGTCGGAAGGACTCGATCCGGGATAAATGACGCTTACGCTTGTCCCGGGCGGGGACACCACGGGGTCTTCCGATCGCGGCATTGACAGAAACGATGACACGCCGAATATTGTCAGGAGGATGAAAACAACAATTGTAAAATGGTGATATTCTATCGCAATCTTTGGGAGCTTCATTTAAATGCCGTATACCTGTTTTGAGGGAATTGTTACAGATTATTCTATTTTTTTCAAGTTAAAACGGATAATCATGGTTTAGTTGTAATTTCAGAGCTATAACCGCGAAGCTCTGACCTGTGTACCATCGGACAGGTACTCGACACCTTTAAATATCACAGCATCCCCATCTTTTAAACCTGAAGATATTGCAATTTCCCTGTCAAAGATGTGCCCTATTTCGACGCCGATTTTCCTGGCAACACCCGTGTCCTTTTCCAGAGTGTATACAAACCCGTTTTTACCGTCTCCCTCAACCAGAGATTCCACAGGAATGATATAGAAAGCCTCACGTTTTGAAGGCACGATGTCTACTTTCGCAATAAACCCTGACACGAGTTTATGCTCATTTTTGTCAAGTGTCACCTCAACCTCAAACGTTCCGATCATCGGGTCAGCTGTTTCGGCAATTTCAGATATGTAGGCCGAAAATCGTATATCAGGGTAGGTATCAAAAAAGACAGATGCACTGTCACCGAGAGTGAGACGTATGATATCCATATCGACAACACCGATACGCACGATCCAGTCGTTCTCGTCCGAGCCGAAAAGAAACACCGGACTACCCCCGCCTACCAGTTCGCCCGGCTCAACAAATCGTTTCAGAATTTTTCCATTCGCAGGTGCGAAAATAGATGAATAATGTAGATTGAACTCCGCTACTTTTACCCGGGACGCCGCGATCTCGAGCGCAGTCGATGCATTCTGAAGCTGTTCGAGTGTCGTAACATTGTCTTCATAGAGCTTTTTCACTCTTTCCAGGTCCCTGAGCGCTTTTTCAAATGCGGCCCGCGCCTGGACAACCTGAGCATTAATTTCCGATAGATCAAGTTGAGCCAATAATTGCCCCTTCTTTAATGTCTGTCCCTCATCAAAATAGATCCTGTCTGTTATACCGCCTGTTTTAAATGCAAGTTTCACCTCCAATTTTGCCGAAAGTTTTCCGCTTGAATGAACGGGTATCGCGACCTCTTTTTGCACCGCTTCTACAGTTTCAACCACTACTTTCTCATCAAAATTTTGCTGTACTGCCTTTTCCCCGCAGCCTGTCGCAATAATAAGTAATCCGGTCATGATGAGTGGTGGAATTGATAATATTTTTAGGGCCATTTTTTCCCCTGTATCTCGAAATATCCGCTAAACAGCAAGTAAAAACTGACAACAGGTTAAAACTAAGTCAAGGAAATTTTAACTAATTAACGGCCGGCCCCGACAACCCTTTTTGTGAACCGGGCGACAGTAAATCAACATTTTTAATATTTTTTTGTGCAGTGGTTTAAAAAGGTAATTGAGATATATCAGGTGACAATCATTTATGAGGCGTGTTATTATTCGCGGTTTAATTTCCCGGTGATTCCAAAAAGGGTCATTAAAATATGTAAAACAACTCTTCACACGCCCGGGGGGACCGAGCGAAACCCGAGCTGCTCTTTTCTCCCATCGATATCGACCAGCGGCCACATTTCAGCTATCATGCCGTCCCGTAAACGGAAAAAAATGTGCTCCATTCAGCATATGTTATGTCAGGGTCGTCAGTGACCGGAGGCAAACACAAAGTGGCTATGTAATTTTCAAAAGGTAATGGAGATTCCACGATCGTATATGTGACCATATGTTCAATATCGGTCAAAGTGAGTAGCTGCTGCCAGGATTATGCATACTGAAGAATTTGTTACGGCTGATGATAGACAGAAAGAATTAGCTCAAATAACTGGGATAAAAGTATAGCCCGGCTTTCAGCCTTGCCCAAAAATTTAATAACTTAACAGATATTCACTTACTTATTCATCAGTAATATTGCCTTCTCTTTAGAAAATTCTTTTAGTTCATTAATAGCCAGAGGTTTCAACATTTGGGGAGAATTTATAACACCTCCTGGATTTTAGGTAATATCAAACACTAATTGTCCGCTCCCATTATTTTCATCATTTCGTATCTTTTTTGAGTTTCCCGGTCGTTTTCGTATTTTAAATATTCCTCAAGGTATTTTTTTGCTTCAGCCCTCTCGATCAGAGAGGCTGCATTTTCCCATTCCCTGTTAGCAATGGCTTGCTCTAATTTTTTATCCAGGGGTAATCGGACAGTAGGATGAGATTTGAAGATATTACGGAGTTTTCACCCTTTCAGGGTTTAGGCAGGCCCTTTACAGACTCGAGCGATCGGTCCAGATCTTCCTCCGGCAGCTCGTAATCTTTAAGCTTTCCCTGAAAACAGCTGACAAATTTCTCGTTTATTTTTTCAAGCTGTTTCTTTGCTTCAAGCCCTGTGATGGTTTGGTGCAGAAGAACAAAATCAAGCGCGTTCCCCAGGCCCATCTCGAGTGAATACGCTCTGTGCAGGGGTGTCGGCAGCCACCGGTAAAGAAGCTCCAGTATCCCCACGGGGATGTCGATCCACCTGTAAAGGCAAACGAGCTGCTCCACAAGGTTCATAGGAAGCAGCTTCCCGAGAGCCTCGGGGGATATTGGTTTCAAATCCGGTCCTAAAGGCGGATTCTGCGGCGGGAGATCCGCGTTCAAATTGTACCACTGCCGCGGGATTTCATCTTCATTGAGATATATTTACATCAGGCATGCTTATCGATTAACAGCTTTCTTCCCCACTAACCCGTACGAACTCAGTCTTATACGTCTTGAAGATCTCAGCAACCTTACCCATGTCAGGCGGTCCCGCGGGCAGTTGACCCAGCTCTGTCATGAGCCCCTTGATACCCTGTCCGAAACTCGGTACAAACAGAAGCAGCATTCCGAAAACCTCAGATGAGCTGTTGTTCTGCCATGAGTGGATCATTTCCCTGGGGATATAGACAAACGTCTCAGGGCCCGCGTTTACTGTCTTGTCGCCGTACTTCAG
>DRHN01000271.1 GCA_011049595.1 Spirochaetota bacterium
ATCAGATTATTTGCAAAGTTTGCAATAACAACTAAATATAAATCCAGGCTGACCACCGGTTCGACATAAGCATTTACGGCTAAGCCGCCAATAACACAATAATCAATTTTCATTGTGTGTAAAATATCAAGTAATCTCTGTAAAATATCCTCTTGACTGTTGGACACCCTATTAATAAACTCTTTTTCTGTCATAACAAATGCTGCTTATGTATTAAAATAATTAATATATTGCAAATCTAATGTACTTAATATTTTAGTAATTGTAAACAGGGGAGCGGCAGCCTCATTTGTTTAACGTAAACCCCTCCGTAAGATGCGATGGACTTAAAATGAATAATTGCTAACCTGGGAGAGATTATGATGGAAGGTCATAAAAGAATAGATTCTGAAATAAAAACTTCTGACAGAAAACACGCGGGAAATGCAGCAGCGATCGTTTCGGTTTCCATCGCAAGCCTTTTCTGGGGGACTACCTTTTCAACAGTGCGGTACGGTTTCTCCGAAATGGACCTGTCGCCTTTTTCATTTCTATTCCTGCGTTTTTTGATAGCGCTGCTGTCACTCTTCCCTCTTATGTTCATCAAACAAATAAGAGCGGAGGTTTTCCGGACTTTGAGGATGCCGGTAATATTGCTGTTAGGGGTGTTAAACGGTCTTTCCTACGGGTTTCAGTACGCGGGCCAGGTATCCACGACCGCAGGTATTGCCACTATAATGATGAATACGTACGTGCTTTTCACACCCGTTTTTCAAAGGCTTCTATTGAAAAAAACGATCAACCGGAAAGAAATAGCCGCGATCTCAGCGGGTTTTACCGGTGTTATCATTATCACACTGGGTGATCTGCTGGCAATAAGGGCGGGGTCTATTTCAATATACGGAGCTCTTCTTGTGCTTGCCGGGGGGCTGTTTGCGGGTTTATACGTGGCCTTTTCAGAAAATGTGATGAACATAAAAATGAATGGTAAGCTGCTGAACCCGGTATCTGTTTACTTTTCATCAACCGTGTATTCGGTTGTTGTCGTTTTTTTTATAGGTCTCTTTTTCCAGGACCTTCCCAGGTTTACAAACATTTCATATCAAACTTTTGCTCTGATAAGTTATCTCGGGATCGTGTGCACATCCGGGGCTTTTATTTTGTACTTGATCGCGGTAAGAAAGCTTGGGGCCGTTGACAGCGCGGTATTTACCCTTCTTCAGATCATCATCAGCATCGTTATCGCGTTGATGTTATTAAAAGAAATACCTGATGTTTTTATGATGATAGGGGCGCCTATAGTGCTTTTCGCTGTTTTCCTTGTGAGGTGATCATAAATTTTTTATGATGTAATCTTTTATTGCGATATAACCCTCGGAATTCTTCACTTTTTCGCTGTTGGTTTTACCCATGTTAAGCGAAATACCCTTGAATCCCGCAAGAGATTTTGTAAGGAACGCGCCCATAACCGAAGCGAAGGACCCGTCAATAACAGATGAGTCGGGGATATTGATAAAGATCTTTTCGTCCTTTTTAAACGGGTTTACTTTTGACATTGCCTGAAATGTAGCCAGAAGCCTTTTTGTGACTTCGGGCAGGGTTTTAGTCGTAATGGCGCCTTCCAGATGAATATTTTTTTCGATATAACGTTTCTTTGCCTCTTCCCGCACCTGGTCCAGCTTCCCGTTTCGGATAATTTTTTCCAATGTAGCTCTGCATATCACTTCAGCCGGTTTTAAAGTATCGGTGATCATTTCCGTTGTCGTTTTCGTTTTTATTGCTTTAAGTTTTGCAGCTACTATTTTGTCAAAAGTGTCCACGATATTGTCCAGGCGTTCTATCTCAGGCGCGTATTTTCCTTCTTCAGGGTTGAATATATATGTAATTTTAAAGAAGCTTTTTACCTTGTTTCTGTCCGCCGCAAAAGAGTCGATTATGCTGTTGACCCTGTCATCCATCGTGCGTATCTGCTCTAAAAGAAATGACGGGTATTTCGAGAATTGCGATATCGTTGAAGCCATATTTTTGTCAACGACAAACACAATATTCGCTGAAGCGTCGCCGTGCCCCTTTGCGTTTGCCAGGAGAGTAAAGGCAAGTAAGAAGGTCCTCACGAGTTTTCTTTTATCTGGGTCCTCCTGCAATGACAGACCGAAGTCCACATGATAGTCCATTATCATCAAAAAAGGGAGGCCGTTTTCTTTTACAAAATGCCCGAACTCTCCCCTCAGATTAACCGTGTTTTTATTTTTCTGGATGTCCTCTTTTATTGCGCTGACTTTGGTCAGCAGAGGAATAGTGGTCTCTACTGCTTTCTTTTTCCTTTGCAGCAGCTGTTTGGTAAACTGCTCGAGACGTCTGTCCTCAATTAATACTATGGATTTTGTATACATGGCCGGCCCTCTTCCTGATCTTATAAGCGAAACATTGGGATCTGCCTGTTTCAACAGCTTAAAGGTTTGAGCATTCTTGTTTATTTGTTCAGAGCCCATTGCCGGTATTCTTACCAGCGTATCGTAGGCCGGTTGCAACCCCCCGGCTTATTCTCATAGTTTTATTATAATCCCAAACTTTGATTTTTGCAATAAAAGCAGGCATTTTTGTTTTCCGCATGATATATATTTTAACGGGAAGCTAAAGGAAAATAAAAAATTTGCGCCAATTATTTTGATAGTTGTAGAATTGTGCGTGTGAAGATGTTACATTATATTGCTGATGCTAAAAAGGGGTAGTTCAAATGAGAAAAAAGCGTAGTTTGTATTTTGCTGTTGCGATCGTAATAACCGGGATCGTATTTTTCATTCTGGGGATGGGTTCAAGCCCGGAAAGGGGAAAAGCTGATGAGGCTGCCCCTGCTACCACTATAATAATCAAGGATGAAGGTGGTTTTTCAAACGCGATAAAGG
>DRHN01000272.1 GCA_011049595.1 Spirochaetota bacterium
CCTGCCGGCGGGTTTTGCCCTTTCTTTTCCGCCCAAGTGTGCGGCGCGTGGTCTGTTCCCACGATGTCAACAGTTCCGTCGCGAACACTTTCCCAGAGCGCGTCCACGTCCCTCTTGCCGGCCAGCGGAGGAAGAACACCCGGGAGGCCTTTATAATCATCCCTGTTTAGAAAAAGATGATGAGGGGTCACTTCGGCCATTATGGAAGGATATTTTCTCTTCCATTTTTTCAGCAGGTCGATCTCGGAAACGGTACTGACATGGCATATGTAAAGGATTGGCAGATCGGAAAATTTACCGGCCGCCTTGTTATAAAAGTACAATATCTTTTCCAGCCCGTCATGGCCTCCGGTGTGTACCAGCACCGGTCTCGGCTGGTTAAAAACTTTGACAAGCGCGGCCGGAGAGCTTACGTTAATATTCCCGGTGGTCTTTGACAGGTAAATTTTAACACCGCAGACCGATTCCTGTATCCCCGGCTCGCATAATTTATCTGCGTTGCTGTCCGTCAGCGCGATATAAACCCCGAAATCCACATAACTCTTTGTCATAGCGATCTTTATTTTGTCTTTGACTCCCTGGTAATTGTCAACAGGGGTCTTGTTGTTGGGCATATCCATGATCGCCGAAACTCCCCCTTTAAGTGCTGCCCGGGAGCATGTTGTCCAGTCCTCTTTGTGATCGAACCCCGGTTCCCGCACGTGAACATGAGGGTCGATAAACGCCGGGAGTATTACAGACCCCTCACAGGGTATTACTTTTATTCCGGCATAACTGCCGGCATCGCTCGGATCTAAAACGGCCCAGTACACACCGCTTTTAATTATCACATCTCTCTTTATGAGCCGCTCCCCACCCAGTCCGGGTATATTTATGCCCTTTAACACCATCATATACAGGAACCCCCAGTGCTATTCAGGCACAATGCATGCAAACCCATTTTAGCACCCCTTAAAACAGCATTAATCCAGTCGCTGAACACTGCCGCTCTCGTCGCGTTTGTAGTTACCGAATTCTGTCAGCCTGTCAATATAATCGAACTGAAATACCGGCCCCTCAACACAGACACGGTCGCCGGTACCGTCGACACAGCAGCTCCCGCATATACCTATGCCGCACTTCATCATCCTTTCAATGCTCGCCTGGCCCTGAAGGCGGCCCTTTTTAAAAATAGCAATGGAATTTTTAATAAATATTTCAGGTCCGCAGACAAGAGCGTATTCCGGGCAGGCTTTTTTTATCACCTTTTGAAAGTGCTCCGTCACAACACCGGGCTCACCAAAGGAGCCGTCTTCTGTGCAGTACAGCAGCTCTATATCAGATCCGATTTTCAGCTTATCTACGAGAGGAGGTATCCATTCCAGTGAGCTCCTGCTTTTCCCGCCCGCAATAAAATGGGCCTTTTTTCCGGCCTTCGCAAGCCGGGCAGCTGTATATATGAGAGGTGCTGTTCCTATACCTCCGCCTGCAAGAAGATAGCTGTTAAATCTTTCAAGGTCAAACCCGTTGCCAAGGGGCCCCAGAAGGCCCACCGGCTCGCCTTCGGTTAAACCGAATACGGCCTCAGAAAATTTACCCCTTTTCATCAATGAAAAGCCGATCTCTTTCTCATCGAAAAATGAAACCGAAAAGGGCTTCTGGTCCGACCCGGGCACCCAGAGCATAAAAAACTGCCCAGGCTCCGGCCTGCTGAAACCCCCGGACTCAAAAAACAGCGTCCTGATTCCCCCTTTATCAAAATCCAGGATCTCTTTCACCGGGACGACTTGAAACTTTTTATACCGTGTTCCCTGTGCATGACTTTTTACAAACCCCGGTATCCTGTAATAGCGTAATTTCGTGGTCTTATGTGCCAGCCCTATAAGCTCCTGGGTGCTCTCAAACCCATTTTCCCTGGCAAATGCCAGGACCCCCTTTCCTATTTCCTTAAATATCCCGAGCCCTTCGGAATAAACAGCGCTCCCGATACCGTAAAGACTTGCCCCTGCCATTAGCACCTGCAGTGCCCCGTTTGTACCAGATATTCCTCCGGTCCCAATGATCGGGATAGACAGCTCTTTGTACGCAGCGAAAATATTTTTTACTGTCAGGGGCAGAACAGCAGGCCCCGATATTCCGCCGGTTTTATTTGCCAGCACAGGAACAGCGGTGTTCGTGTCTATGACCATTCCAGGGCCCGCCGTATTCGCGATACAGACTGCATCCGCGCCGCTTTCCTGCGAAGCTACCGCGATCCTGACCATGTCGGGTATACCGGGGCTCAGTTTTACTATAACAGGTCTCGACGTCACTGTTTTTGCGCGCCTGGTAATATCCTGCGTAAGTTTGTCTGAAAAGGAAAAAGGTGTGCCGAACTCATCGCTGACATTGGGGCATGAAATATTGAGCTCCAGAAAATCATAATTTAGAGGCTCGAGCTTTTCCGCGATGATCATGAAGTCCTTTACCGTTTTCCCGAATATTGAGACTATGACAGGAAAATCGATCAAGGCCTGCTTCCAGCGTGACACAAAGCCATCTATTCCCGGATTTGAAAGCCCCACAGCGTTGATAATTCCGCCCCCCCAGTCGTAAACAACCGGAGCAGGGTGGCCTTTTCGCTTTTCCGGGCCGATCGATTTTGTTGTAACAATAGCTGCCCCCCGGCTGTGGACTTTCCTGAGCGACGAAATTGTCACACCAAGTATACCGGACGCTAAAACAGATCTGTTTTTGATTTTGAGTTTAAGAAAAGCTGGACGATCGGTCATAGAATCTCGACTTCTCCGGATTTGATGATCCGCTCACAGTAGTGGCACCTGAGGACAAGCGGGGACCTGCCGACGATCTTGAACCTTGTTTTTACGTCCTTTACGGATGTAATACAGTTCGGGTTGAGGCATTTGATGATACCTTTGTACTCTCCAGGCAGCTCTATTTTTCTCTTCTCCTTTAATTGCCCGCCTTTTATTATATTTATCGTTGCGCTGGGAGCAATGAGTGATATTTTGTCCGTTTCTTCCTTCTTCAAATATTTGTTTTCTATTTTAATGATATCCTTTTTACCCATTTTTGCGCTCGAAAAGCCGATCCCGATTGTCAGGATCCCTTTATTTTCAAGGCCCAGTATGTCTATTACTTTTAACGCTTTTGCATTGGGTATGTGATCGATGACTGTGCCGTCATTGATGGCGTAGACTTTATAGGCCTTCATGTGATACACTCCTCATACATTTTTTGTACAGTATTTCAATCTGCTACAGTACACCCAGGACCAGCCCGAGCACAGCCTGCCTAACGGGTATACCGTTGTGCGCCTGCCTGAAATAAATAGCGTTTTCCAGCTCATCAACCTCCCCGGCAATTTCATCAAGTCTCGGAAGCGGGTGCATCAACTTTACGTCCTTACCCAGGGCGCCGACAACCTCTTTTGTTATCCTGTATGTTCCTGCAACCCTTTCATATTCCTGCATATCACCGAACCGCTCTTTCTGGATACGGGTCGCATAAAGGACATCCAGAGGTTCTGAAAGCTCATCGAGCTCGTTGTATTCATGGATCTGTGACCCATTTGCTTTGATCTCTTCGACCAGGTAACCAGGCATCCTCAGCAGATCGGGTGAGACAAACCACAGCGGGGTTTTATAAAGAGATAGCGCGTAAGCAAGTGAATGGACAGTACGCCCGTACTTCAGGTCCCCGAGAAATCCAACCCTGATTCCGGATAGATCTGTAAAAAACTCGTTCATGGTGAACAGGTCTAAAAATGTCTGGGTAGGATGCTGGTTCGCGCCGTCACCCGCGTTTATTACCGGTACATCTGAAACTTCGGAAGCGAGGCGTGCCGCCCCTTCCACAGGGTGTCTTATCACGATCACATCACAGTAGCCCGAGACGGTTTTGATCGTATCGGACAGGGTCTCACCTTTTTTGACAGAAGTGAACTCGGTGCCTGTGAAACCGATGACGCCGCCCCCCATGTATTTCATTGCCGATTCAAAAGAAAGTCTGGTCCTTGTGCTTGGCTCAAAAAAAAGGGTTGACAGTAGTTTGCCGGCAAGAAAACCGGTGTGTTTCCCATCTTTAACTTCTTTCGTGGTTACAATTATCTTCTGAAACATATCCTTGTCCACATCCCTGATCGAAACAATGCTTTTACCGTTAAAATACATGTTTTCACCGCCGATATTTTTTTGTGTCGCGATTTCTATTGACAGCGCCGGTTGCAGTTTTTCAAACACAGCCGGATGTTTCCGACAGTTTATCAAATGACCGTGCTGAACCCTAATGCGGACAAGCCGCATTCTTTATTAAATTAATTTCCTTGCAAAAAAAAACAAGGAAATTGTTATTTAGGTCCTAATGCGGACAAGCCGCATTCTTTATTAAATTAATTTCCTCGCAAAAAAAAACAAGGAAATTGTTATTTAGGTCCTAAGATCATTTCAAACCTTTTGAACCGGGCTTGACAAATGGTTTTCCTTTTTGACATAACGGGCACTCTCCCGGGCTGTAAACCGGGATATCCATTTGTACAGAAAAATAGTAAGGCCTGTCAGGGTTGAATCTGCCGGATGAGCGGTTTACAAGTGATGAGTAACCAGCTACGTGCCCGCCGGCATTTTTAATCGCCTCTCCTACCTCTATGACCGAGCTGCCTGTGGTTATGACGTCTTCCACGATCAGTACATTTTCCCCTTCTTCGATTTCAAATCCTCTTCGCAGGGACATGAGCCCATTCTCTCGCTCAAGAAAAACCGCCTTCTTGCCGAGAAGCCTTCCTACTTCATAGGAGACGACAATCCCTCCCACAGCAGGCGCGGCAACAACGTCAATGTTCTCATGCATAAAATGATCTGCTATATCCCGGGTAAACTCAAGCGCCAGGTCGGGACGGGAAAGCAATAATGCGCACTGGATGTACCGCTCAGAATGTTTTCCCGAGGTGAGAAGAAAATGCCCGCTGAGGAGGGCGCCCGAAGTTTCCAATAGCTCAAATGCTCTTCCGGTGTCCATCTCTACAGTCAGTCCCCCTCCCTGTTGGACTTCAGATTCAGATAAATATAGAAGGTAGATTGCACCAAAAAAAAGCTTTCACCTTTATTAAAAGGGGAAAGCTTTCTACTTTCTTTTATTTTCTCTGTGCCGTAAACCCTTGTCACATCTCATTTGAAAATTGAGTATATATAAAAACAGAAACAGCGTCAAGACTTTTTGCAATTTCTACAAAACCGGTAATGCACACGCCGTCACACCTCGCCTTTTCGGACTCTCTGCGCGAGTAATATCAAATTTCTAAGATCTTCAGGGCCCCTCACTTTTATCCAGTTGTTGGTAAAATCCTTGTTCTGGACTATCTGCGCGATCGCCATCAGGGCCTGAAGGTGGAAATTCCGCTCATCTTTTGTTCCGGCCAGGGCGAAAACGATATGTACCGGAGGATCATCTATTAAAAAGTTAATACCTGATTTCGATCTGACGATCACAATGTCGAATTTACTGTTTCCTTCGATTATTATATGGGGCATAGCCAGCCCTGTTTGTATCACGGTTGTCGTCTCGGCCTCTCTTTTTTCAAGCAGATCGTAAACTGTTTTCGGCGGAATATTAAAAATTTCAGAAAATGCTTTTGACAATACATTGAACAGGCTCTTAACATCGCGATCTACATCCAGGTCAATTATCCGGGCCCCTTTTATGATACTGTCAAATCTGTCTTCGATTATTTCGTCTCTCTCAAGAAGGATCTCCCGCAGCTCATCTCTCAGGGTTGAAGATTCGATATCTTTGGCGGTTACACGTTCGGCAATATGTATAAGCGCCGAGTCTTTCGAGCTTCTTGACTTTGAATAAAGCAGATACCATACAAGAGAAAGTATAAAAAACCCTGATGTTATAATTAATGGGACTGTTCCCATCTCTATGATCAGCGCAAGATACACGGCGACCCCTGCAATCTGTAAATATGGGTACAGTGGCGCCTTGAAGGCCGGTTTATAGGACACGATCCTGCTTTCCCGCATCAAAATTAAGGAAATATTTACAAAGGAAAAAAGGATCAGCATCATTGTTGAAGCTACTTTTACAAGACTTTCAATATCGAGAAAGGAAATAATCGCGATCATAAAAAGTGCCGTCATCAATACAGCTATTACCGGCGTTTTAAATCTCAGGTTCACCCTGGAAAAAAAAGCAGGCAGGAGATTGTCTTTTGACATGGCAAGCGGGTTCCGTGAGGCAGCCATAAGGCCCGCGTTCGCTGTTGTGATGAACGAGAGCATGGCAGCTAATGAGAGAATGATGTAACCGATGTTTCCCATGTATTTTGCCGCACCCGCAGAAAGAGGAGTAAGAGTGCCCCGCAACTCGGCGTTGTCAAGAACGCCTACTGTCACAAATATAGTTAAAACATAAAGCAGAACAACAACCGCGAACGCGGAAAACATTCCCCCGGGGATTGTAATAGCTGGGTCTTTTACCTCTTCAGCTATTGAGGCGACTTTTGTCAGACCGCCGAAAGATATGAAAATCATCCCTGTCACAGTTAAAATTGATTTCCACCCATAGGGCTTGAATGGAACATATCTTTGGACATCGATATAATTCAACCCTGAAAAAATATAAAAAACCAGTATGCCGATCAGGCCAAAAAGCAGGACGACCTGAAATCTACCGCTTTTTTTTACACTGAAAATATTAAGGATCGCAAAAAAAACTGTAAATGCTATGGCAATGAATTTGACTGTCCCGGGTGACACTCCGGGGAAAACTTGTTCCAGAAATACCCCGATCCCTACGAGAGCGAATGCGCTTTTTAAACTGAGTGAAAACCATGATGCAAACCCGGCAAAGGTCCCGAAAAGCGGGCCGAGACTCCTGTGTACGAAAAAATAAACCCCCCCAGCCTTCGGCATAGCGGTGACGAGCTCCGCTTTTGAAAGCATGGCGGGGATGACAAGCAGGGCAGCAAAGATGTAGGATAGTATTATGGAGGGGCCGGATTTCAAAAAAACTATAGAAGGAAGGACAAACAGTCCGGAACTTATCATAGCACCGCTTGATATGCTGAACACTTCGAGCATGTTCAGCTCTTTTTTCAGTTCTGGGGGTTTTTTCGACACAACTTCGTTTATATGCTTCCTCCTGTTTTACACTATTAGTTCCTGGTGCGACGCCGGTTATAAACCGGAGTTGCCGGGCTTAATCGGCTTAAAGTCGGGCAAAGCCCGGCATCGTCGGGTACCCCGAAGTAGCCGGATCTCGGAGGCGTGGCACCAAGAACTAATTAAAGGACAGAGTGCTTCGAATCATGCTCAATTATCTTTTTTTTGATCTTTTCTTCCGCTTCAAAGTATATTTCCCTGATCATCGGGTCCGAAAAATTGTAGACCCTTTTTTCGAAAGGCTCATCGATCCTGGTCAGCAGCCTTTTTTTAAACTCATCGATGTCTTTGCCGTATAGATGATAAGAATCGGCGTGCCAGTTCAGCCTGCCTATCCCGATTTTCTTACCGGTCCTCTCCTCAATCGATCTGGCGATAGTTTCTTTATTGAATTGAATAAAACCGAACATGTTCATAAAATTCGCGCCCCAGGCGTCGTTGCTTCTGAACCGGATGTTGCAATTTAGATAGTTCACCCCGTCTTCGTCTTCTACAAGCCGGTAGTGAATCGATTGAAGACAGGGGGGGTCATAGCACTCCGGATCGATATCGGGCATCCATGTGATCATCTGAGCCTGCCGTGTGTACGGCTCGTTTACCAGTTTTTCTATAACAGCCTCGATCTGATTTATCCGGAAGGGGCCGGCAACGACCTGCTTTCCGCTGTCATTTGATTTTTCTTTCCACGTGCCGTAATCATGCAGCCTCCAGTGGTAGGTGTACTCCCATCTTGTGTCGTCCGGGTCATTCATATTTTTCATCCAGTGGTCCTTGGCCCCGGACAACTCCATCACATACTCTCTCAGGTCTTCGATCCCGCCGGGAAAAGCTTTATGGATCATGGGGTCGGATAACGGCTCGTGCACTGTAATGTTCATGGTAGCATCGATGCTCGCAGGGTCACCGGATTTATCATACTGTGTTTTTATCCTTATCCCTTCGTTAAAAAGCGCCACAAGCGCCCTTTCATAGGCACTGGCGAGAGATCCGCCTTCTACATGTATCACCGGAATACTCTTCATGTGTTCTCCTCGACTAATTATTATGGGTAAAACAGGTTTCAACAATAAATAATTTATTGTAAATCCTAAACCGGGAAAAGTAAAGAAAGAAAAATTATGAAATACCTGCGCTGCTTGAGTACAGGACAGAATCATGTACCGGGAAACAGAGCAGCAAAAACATCTATTGGCAACAGGATTACTCCCGCTATTTATCCTTAGCGCTCTCTTCATCTATCCATTTTAGATATTCGTTACTGCCGTTGACGATAGGGACAGCAATTATTTCCGGCACCTCATAGGGATGGATTTCCAGAATTGTTTTTTCGATTTTTTTATAGAGATTACTTTTTGATTTAGCTGTACAGATCCACTCATCTGCTTTCTCGACCTTGTTCTTCCACCAGAAGATGCTTTTTACGGGCCCGGAGATTTGTACGCAGGCTGCCAGGCGGAGCTTTACAAGCTTTTCGGCAATTACAACTGCCTGCTCTTTATTTTCCGTAGTTGTAGTGATCTGTATGTAATCAGACATATTATTTCCTTCGAGGTTTTAATCAACCCGGAGTGCAGTGGAAAAGCATTACATCACCGATGTTGAAAAATTTCGCCAGCTTATCCGCAGGTTTTTTAATATAATCAGGCTTATTTCCCCTGGGTATGCCGCCCCAGGAAAGCTGTTTGACGATCCTGTACTTTGTAATGTCAAGAAGCTTCCTCATGGTTGTTTTTGTAAAAAGGTACACATGATCGGGTATTGCTGACCGCCACTTGTTTTTTGCTGCCCTGGCCTGCCAGCCGTTCGCGTTTGGCGTCGTCATGATCATGTGGCTGTCTTTTTTCAGGATCCGTTTAATTTCAACAAGCAGGGCTTTAGGGTCCGGGACATGCTCAATGAGATGGGAAAAGTGGACTACATCAAAATAATTGTCCCGAAAGGCTGCTTCCTCAAGCGTTCCGATAAAAATATCAAGACCCGATTCTTTGATACCATACTCTGCCGAAGGCCTGCATATCTCAACACCTTTTGTATCCCAACCCCTGCCTTTCATGTGGTTCAGCAGCAAACCTGTGGCACAGCCTATATCGAGGAACTTCCTGTTTTTTATGTCATCCCCGAAAAAATCATTGATACGAATGTCACTCAGACCCAGTTTCATAAGTTGAAAAAAATTGTCCTGGTTTGACAGCTCATAGTCAAAATAGTTATCCCCGTACCGCTTTTTCAGGTCCTTAAAAACAGGTCTGGGGTTCTGATATACAAGGCTGCAGACCGGGCATTTTGTATATGAAAAACCATCCATCTTCAGGTATGGAGAAGTTCTTTTACTGCCGCATATATTACAGGAAATTTCATCTATCGCTTCGGGCACCGCGACCTCCTGTCACAGCTGTTCAATTCAATTATCGGTACCAGCACAAATTATTAAACGGTTAGTTTTCGGTGCATTTGTACATTATATTTTACAAAAAAAACAAATAAAAGAAGGTTTATTTGTGGGTATGTCGAGCCGTAATTTATGAAATGTTTATGGTTTGGAGATTATCCCGAATTCCCATCCATCGCCTTTTAAATGGACATCAACGGTGGCCTTTACACGCTGTTTTTGTGCCCCTGAAGCCCTGTCGACATTGCGGCCGTTTTCAAGCATATCCAGTATCGTCAGGGAAACCTTTTCATCGGGAGATATCGCGATAACCTTATCACCGGCTGAAATCGGGTTTTTTACCTTTATCATCACCTTGTCCTCACTTATGCCCTCGATAAGCCCGGCAAAATTTTGCTTTTTGTTTTCCATTTCCTGCACATTCTGCTTTGGAGAGCCATCGGCGAAAGTAAACCCGTGCGTGTACCCGTGGTTATCTGTAAGGTCCAGCAGAGCAAAAACCTCATCTTCGACCTCGTTTACATTGTGATCAAAAACATCATCTATCACTTTTCTGTAAGCTTTAGCGGCGAGCGACACATAAAAGATATTTTTTGTCCTTCCCTCGATTTTATATGCATCGATTTCAAGATCTTTTAATGACGGGATCTTGTCGATCAAGCAGAGGTCTTTTGAATTTAATATGTAGGTTCCCCGTTCATCCTGGTCGATTTGAAAGGGTTCGGTAGGCCTTGTTTCCTCTACAAGGTAGTATCGCCACCTGCATGTCTGCGCGCACCTGCCCCGGTTGGCGTCTCTCCCGGTCAGCGCATTTGAAAGTAAACACCTCCCGGAGTACGCCATGCACATGGCCCCGTGTATGAATATTTCGAGTTCAATATTCTTTGTTAATTCCTTTATTTTTTTTATTTCAGAAAAATGCAGCTCTCTCGCAAGAACTACTCTTACAGCGCCCGCTTCTTTCCAGAATTTGACTGATTCAGAATTTGTGATGTTTGCCTGGGTGCTTATGTGTAACGGGACCTTACTTTTCATAGTCTCAATGAGACGAACAACTCCGGGGTCAGACACAACAAAGGCGTCTGGTCTTACTTCGGACAGCTCTCGAACGTACTTCTCAACCGCGCCCAGGTCATCCTCATGGGCGAACAGGTTAAGTGTAATATATATTTTTTTTTCTATACAGTGAGTGTATTCGACGGCCTTGATCAATTTGGCAAGATCGAAATCATTAAGATTGGCCCTGAGCGATGTGTCAGGCGGGCCCGCGTAAACGGCATCCGCGCCAAATGCAAAAGCGTAACGTAATTTTTCCATGCTCCCGGCGGGAAGTACAAGTTCAGGTTTTTTCATAAAAACCGTCACAAAATCCCGTGCAGGGTAATTCGGAGTGGTTGATGGAAAATAGAGCTACTCACCACCAGCCTCGTTTGTGGCTATCCGGATCTTCCCGAGTGTCATTTTTTCTTTACCGGATTTCTTTTTATTCTCTTTCCCATTTAACACGTTATTTTCAGCTTGATTGTTTTTTTTGTTTTTTTGGGCCTTTTTTATATTTAAGATATCTTCGATTTCCTTTCTATCAAGCACCTCCTTATCCAAAAGTACCATTGCCAGCTTGTTCAAATTCGTTTTATTCTTTGTTAAAATTTCCCATGCAGTACTATACGCGTCCTCGACGATCTCTTTTATTTCCTCGTCTATCATCTCCGCTGTCTTTTCGCTGTAGTCCTTGTGCCGGGCGATCTCCTTTCCGATAAAGATAGGCTCCTCCTTCTGCCCGTACTGAAGGGGGCCGACTTTATCACCCATTCCCCACACGCAAACCATCTTCCTTGCAGTACTCGTCGCCCGCTCAATATCATTCTGCGCGCCGGTAGTTATACCCCCATTGCCGAACCGTATCTCTTCGGCAACTCTCCCCCCCATAAGAAGAGTAATCTGGTCAATTATGTAATCTTTTTTTAGATTATGCTTGTCTGTTTCAGGCAGGCTCTGGGTCATACCAAGAGAAAGTCCGCGGGGTATGATTGTCATTTTGTGTATCGGATCCGTGTTGGGCAACATCATTCCGAGAATAGCGTGACCCGACTCGTGGAACGAGGTTACCGTTTTTTCTTCTTCTGATATTATAATACTTCTCCTTTCAGGACCCATGAGCACCTTGTCTTTGGCAAACTCAAACTCATCCATCCCTACTTTCCGCTTGCCTTTCCTTGCAGCCAGGAGAGCTGCTTCATTTACAAGATTTGCCAGGTCCGCTCCTGTAAAACCCGGTGTGCCGCGGGCAATAACTTTTAAAACGACGGATTTTGCGACCGGAACTTTCGCGGAGTGCACCTTCAATATACCCTCTCTACCTTTGATATCCGGAACATCAACAACCACCTGTCTGTCGAATCTCCCCGGCCTGAGCAGCGCCGGGTCGAGCACGTCCGGACGGTTGGTTGCAGAAAGGACGATTACCCCTTCATTCTCTTCGAATCCGTCCATCTCCACCAAAAGCTGGTTGAGGGTCTGCTCTCTTTCATCATGTCCCCCGCCGTACCCCGCGCCCCTGACTCTCCCTACAGCGTCCAGTTCGTCGATGAATATTATGCACGGAGAAGCCTTCTTGCCCTGCTCGAAGAGATCTCTAACTCTGCTGGCGCCGACACCCACAAACATCTCCACAAAGTCGGACCCGCTCATGCTGAAAAACGGAACATCGGCCTCACCCGAAATTGCCTTGGCCAGAAGTGTCTTCCCTGTTCCCGGAGGCCCGATCAATAGAAGGCCTTTCGGGATCTTTGCCCCTAATCTGGTAAACCTTTCTGTATCCTTCAGATAGTCAATAACCTCCCCCAGCTCCTCTTTTGCTTCTTCGACACCCGCGACATCTTTAAACGTAAATTTCTTTTTGCTCTCCGGCTGCAACCGGGCCTTGCTTTTTCCGAAGGACAGGGCCTTGTTGCTTGTACCCTGTATCTGCCTGAGCATGATAAACCAGAAAATACCAAGAATCAGGATCCAGGGAACTATGCTTATCAGGACATTGAGAAAAGGATAATTCTTTTTTTTAGCGCCTTTAAACTCAACATTGTTCTCCAGCAGCAGAGGGATGAGGTTCTGATCGTCGTAGGGTATTATTGTATGAAATGAAACAAGCGGCGCCTCACCGCCTGCAACATAACCGTATATGTCTTTTTCAATTATCCTCAGCTGCTGGACCTTCTCGTCCTTAACAAGCTGAATAAAATTTGAATAATCTACTTCCTCATAACTCTCTTTTGGTTTATTGAACATGAACATAAGAAAGAGAGCAATAAGCCCTATTATAGCGATAATAGCCAGTCTGTTTGATGGTTTAAAACTCTTGAAGTCACTCTTTTTATTATTCACTTTTCTACCTTCCTAAACAATACATAACAGTTTCTGCGAATACTTTTTTTTCAAGATAAAATGTTACTCCACGCCCAGTTCCGCGATATAATTCAATTCTCTGTACTTTTCATTATAGTCAAGGCCGTATCCGATCAGAAATTTATCTTTTACCTCGTATCCGATATAAGCAATAGGAATTTCAATGAGCCTCCTGCATCTTTTGTCAAGCAGGGTAACAACCTTGACTTCCTTCGGTTTGTGAAGTTTTAAATAATTAATTATATATTCCAGGGTGTATCCCGTATCAATAATATCCTCGACGATCAGAATTTTTTCCCCTCTTATATCCATCTTAAGATCTTTTATGATCCGGACATTACCTGAAGTTGCTGTGCCTTTATAGCTTGTTGTCGCGATAAAATCAATGGCAATGGGGGCGGCGATGTACCTGCACAGGTCGGCCAGAAAGATGAAGGCGCCTTTCAGATTGCAGACAAGCACAACTTCTTCATTTTGATAATCTTTCGAAATTAGAGCACCAAGCTCTTTCACCCTCTGCTGTATCTGATCTTTTGTGAAAACAACTTTTGACCTTTCCAACTTTCGATTTCCATTAGGCGTATAAATCATGACACTGTAATGTTTTACTACACAGCTAATCAGCTTTTTTATCGTTCGATCTTTGAGAAATTCGTGAAAGGTCGCATATGAGGATTTTTCTGGTACACTCTGTTATCATATAACCCTCTGCTACTCTGTTTTGCCTTCCATAATATGTGGAAAAAATACCCGTAATTTCACCATTTATTTCAACAATCGGAACTTCGTCCCTCATGCCCGGAGGGACCTTCTCATTAATAAAAATGGTTTTTAACTTTTTTACTCCCAGGTTTTTTAACCGTATCCTGTCCCCGTTTCTTCTACTTCTTATCAGAACGGGAAATTCAACCTTATCAAGATCGAAGTAGAGTCTGTTATCTTCGAATTGCGAAGTAGATTCTTTCCGGGAAAACAATATTTCCCTTTTAATCTCGCTTATAACAATTCTTTCACTATCGCTCTTAATATGATAAAGATACTTTTTCTTAACTTCATTGACAACCCTTTTCTGAAATAAGAGGCCTCCGTATTCCTTTCTTATGACAAGGTCTTTGTTCTGATAAAGTATTTTGTTTCCCTTTATTTGACTGCAGGCAACATGATCTGTGGATTTAAATGAAAAATAATTTTTACCGGAAAACTGATCAATGTCACAAGAGTTCAATTTTCTGACCAGCTTTAAAACGATTCTTCTTTTTAAAGCCTTTTTCAGGGAAAAGAACCTCTCATAATCAATCAGCACTCTGTTCTTTGACTCTTCAATGACCAGCGTTTTAAGGCAATTTTCTGTAATTTTGTCCAATATTTCATCTTCTTCCCGTATAATTCCGGACAGGTTCAGAATGTGGGTTTTGTAATTGATATTAATATCTGACAGCATCGGTACAATATCGTGACGGATTTTATTGCGCAGGATTTTTGTGTCACTGTTGGTCACATCGACCCGGAACCGGTGCTCATTTTTGTCCAGAAAAAAAAGAATTTCATCCTTTGTACATCCCAGCACAGGATGGATAACGAATGTATTTTGCGGAAAAATTCCGGTAAACCCGGCCGGGCCGGTCCCGGTTGCCATCCTGTATATAATTGTTTCGATGTTATCGTCAATTGTGTGTCCTGTGGCCACCTTGTGAAATCCGGTTTTTTTTAATACATCCAAAAGGAACCGGTATCGAACCCTCCTCGCAGCTTCTTCCAATGACTCGTCACGGGCCCTTTCATCAGCTACGCTGATATTTTTTGTATAAAAATCGACCATAAGGTTTTGGGCGGTTTTTTTTACGAATAGCTGGTCACCGACAGAGCTTTCCCCCCTTAAACCATGCTCCAGATGTGCGACAGCAATTTCAAACGACATGGCCTTCCTCATGCCGTGCAAAACATGGAGTAAAGCGATTGAATCAGGCCCGCCGGAAACTGCAAGCAGCACCTTGTCTCCGCGCCTTATCAGGTCATTCTGCATGCAGTAGTGTTTTACGCGCTCAAAAATATCACTCATTTATTATTTGCCGTAATACAATGAAATATCATTGTTTACACAAAATATTACACACAATTCTTTGAATAAGCAGTTTCTTTATAAAAGTAAATTAGCGGGAACTATCGCGCCCATGATATAAGACCGCGGACATCAAAAAACAACGCAATATCACTTATTGTTATACTGGTTCATAGCACTGGTTATAGAATCTGTTATAACGACCCCCAGAGCGTCAACAACCTTTTTCAATTCCTGCTCGAGAACCTCTTTTTCTGACGAGGGAAAATTGCCTAATACATAGTCACA
>DRHN01000273.1 GCA_011049595.1 Spirochaetota bacterium
CCCGTTTTTCCAGTTCTTTATCAATAGTGACCATCGCCTTTTTGATCAGATCGGCCGCGGTACCCTGAATTGGAGTGTTTATCGCTATCCTTTTTGCCGCCTCGAATACATTTCTGTTTTGTGAATTTATCTCCGGGATGTATCTCCGTCTTCCCAGAAGAGTTTCGACATAACCGTTTTTCTTAACATTTTCCACAACACTTTCAAAATAGCTTTTTACGCCCTCATATTTCAAAAAGTACATCCGGATCAGACCGGATGCCTCTTTTCTCGAAATTCCCAGTCTCTTTGAAAGACCGAATGGGCTTATACCGTAGATGATGCTGAAATTTATGGTTTTTGCAGCCTGTCTTTGATGGGCTGTGACCTCGTCAGCTCTGACACCGAAAAGCATTGAAGCAGTTTCCGCGTGAATATCGCCGTCATTATTGAATGTGCTGATAAGATTCATGTCCGATGCCAGGGAAGCGAGTATTCTGAGCTCGATCTGCGAATAATCGGCCGAAACCAGCTGCCACCCGTCTTCCGGGATAAAAGCTCCCCGGATCGCCTTACCTTCCGCTTCTTTGATGGGTATATTCTGAAGGTTAGGGTTGCTCGAGGACAGTCTCCCGGTGGCCGCTATTGTTTGATTAAAAGATGTGTGTATCCGCCCTGACGCGGGGTTTATAAGTGCCGGGAGGGAATCTATATAGGTTGATTTCAGCTTTGTCAACATCCTGTACCTCAGGAGAAAAGCGGCGATCTCATAGGTACCGGCCAGCTCCTCCAGAACGGATTCATCTGTCGATATTCCTGTTTTGGTCTTCTTGATCACCGGGAGTTTCATATTTTCAAAGAGAACCTTTGCGAGCTGTTTTGTCGACCTTATGTTGAACTGGGCCCCCGCTATCTCGAAAATGTTTTTCTCGATATTAGCTATCTCCTCACCGAAAACTACACTCATTTTATTGAGATGCCCGGGGTTGATGCGCACTCCCGTTCTTTCCATCTTTCCAAGTACAACAAGAAGAGGAATTTCTATTGCGCTGTAAAGATCCCGCAGCTTTTCCTCTTCAAGTTTTCTTTCGAGAATATTTACCAGCCTTAACGCTATATCGCTGTCTTCACCGGCGTAGCGGGTTACTTCCTCGATCGGGTAATCGAGAAGGGTTTTATCTTTATCTTTCACGATATCCGTATAATGTATCGTGGTGTAATCCAGGTACTTTACAGCAAGGTCGTCAAGGCTGTACCTCCGGGTCTGGGGGTCGAGAATATATGCGGCTATCATACTGTCCCCGGTAATCCCGCGCATGACAATACCGTATTTCAGCAGGATCACAAAGTCATATTTTATGTTCTGACCAACTTTTTTTATCTCCCCGTCCTCGAGTATGGTTTTCAGTTCCTTTTTCAAAAACTCATACCCGAAAGATTTCCCTGTTTTTGCTACAATCGGGATGTAGTACCCTTGTTCCTCTTCAATGGAAATTGAGACACCGATTATATCCGAAACGACAGGATCTTTCCCTGTAGATTCAATATCAAAGGAAATGATTTCAGCATTCACGATCCTTTCTTTTAATTTTTTAAAATCTTCCTCCTTCTCAATCAAATAGTAAGCGCCGGCTTTTTGGTCCTCTTTTTTTACCGGGGGCGGAGAGCCGATGAGTGCGTTGGCTATCATATAGAGCTCCTTTTCCTGAAGCAGGTCGATACCTATCTTTTTGGGGAAATCCTCTATACCGTAATCCTCAAACTTACAATCGATGGGCACATCCTTTTTTATAGTGACGAGGTCCTTGCTGAGAAACGCCCCGCTCCTGCCCTCTTCCAGCATTTTCCTTATCCTTTGACTCCCGACCGCACCGATATTTTCATATATATTTTCAACGCTGCCGAACTCCTGAATAAGTTTTACCGCTGAAACCTGCCCTATCCCCTTCACTCCGGGTATGTTGTCGGACTTATCACCCATTAGCGCGAGCAGGTCTATGATTTTTTCAGGCCAGACACCCCATTGATCGAACACTTTTTCGGAATCCATTTCTTCGGTTTCCGACACACCCTTTCGGTTCACCAGAATAGTGGTGGTGTCGTTTGCAAGCTGCAACATGTCCTTATCGCTTGAAATAATAACGCTTTTTATACTGTTTTTCCGGGCCTCTGCCGCAAGTGTTCCGATCAAATCATCGGCCTCATATCCTTCCATTTCAAGCCTCGATATCCCCAGGTTCTCTACAAGGGTCCTGATCGTCTCACCCTGGGAGATAAGATCCTCAGGCGCCTTCATCCTCTGGGCTTTGTATTCCGGATATATTTCATGCCTGAATGTTTTTACCCTCGAGTCGAATACACACACAAGGCGGTCGGGCTTTTTGTCTTTTATCAGCTTCATGATCATTCTCATAAAACCGAATATTGCCGATGTGTTCTCCCCTTTTGTGGTCAGAAGAGGCTGTCTGATAAAGGCGTAGTAGGCCCTGTAGATCAGCCCATGCCCGTCTATGATGTAGAGTACATTTTCCATGGTTTCTTCCAATTTTTTTTACTCAGCTATATTCATCCTAAATATATAATGATCTTTGTCAAGAACCTTTTGATTTTTTGAACGAGATCGATGACCTGAGCTTTAACCTGAACTCGAACTCGGGCGATCTGCGCGCCGGCCGGTCGCAGTGAAGCAAAGTGCTGGTCCTAAAAAATGGACAAAAAAATATAACCGGAAAAAGTTCTTCAGGCTCGCAGACTTACAAATAGCGGCTAAGCGCGTATGTTTACTATCCGGGGTGCCGAATACCGGGGAGAGCTGTTATACATAACGAGGTTTTCCAATCGTTTTTTTGTGGTGTTCATTTTCTCTTCAAGCGTCTTTCTCAGACCCATGCTTCGCTGAATGACCGACATCAGCAGGCTGTCAATTTCAGACACCTTTTCCTTTACCATCAGATCATTTTTCAGGATCAAAAGGTCAGGCACGATATACTTCATGGTCCCATTGATGTCTTCGATTATTAATCTTTCATTTTCGGTGAGTTCGTGAAGGTTTTCATAGCGGGCATTATTCGAAGCATCCTGCTGAAAATGCTTGACAAGAATGAGTTTGAGATAAAACTTTTTTATCGACTCGAGATTTTCAAGTACCTTTTCCTTTTTACCCAGCAATATCAATACCCCCTTCCTTTTTCATCTCGTTCATGTCGGGGTTTGGGCTTTTCTTCGCGATTTCACCCCACGCGTCTCTCAGCTCGCACATCATATCCCGGACAAATTTTATCGCTTTCGGGTCTTTCTGAACGTTCGCTTCGATCAGCTTCGTGTTAAAAAATGTATATATGCTCAAAAGCTTCCCGCTCACTTCGCCGGCTTCCATGTTCAAAGCCATAATTAACTCCGCAACAATATCCTGTGCCTTAATAATATTTATGTTTACAATATCATATTTCTTTTTTGGCATATTTTCAAGGGCTATATCCAAAAATTTAACAAGCCCATCGTAAAGCAGGACAATCAGCTTTCCTCTTGAAGCTGTTTTTATCTGGGTTTCCCTGTAAGAAGAAATATGATCGTTTTCCATATAATTTTTACCCCCCGGTTATCTGTTTTTATATATCGGAACCACGTATTTCAAACTTTACTCCCCCCCTTCATTATTTACAGGTTAAAGTAGAATTTTCATCTTTAATTAATTTCTTAGAAATGTATCGGCGGGAGATCTCATAAGCCTCGTCAATTTGAGAGATTCCCCTGTAGATCCTGTTTCGCAGCGCGAGCGTAACGGCAACGGCTTCAACTATTTTTTTCCGGGTTATATTGTCATTAAAATTTTCGGCTCGCCCGTCAACAGGAAGTTTAAAAGCAGCATTCACAAGAACATCACCGGCCCCGGAATTTTCAGGAGTTGAATCAAATACAGGATCGTCAATATAATCCGCGCCCCTGACCGGCAGCCCTGAAGTCTTCCATGTCCTGACGATCATATTTCCATGGTTTCTGGTTTCATCGATAACATTTTCAAGCTCCCGGAGATAACTTAGAAGATTGAGGTTCGAATGCAGCGGGCCTGTTCCGAAGGATTCGATTTTCTTTGACCCCCTCATAATCATTTTACTTTCAATAGTCTGGACCGTACTCGTCCTCATCCACCGGATCATCCAGAAATCATAAAAGAAAGTTCTACTCGCGTACACTCTCATTCCCGGATATGAAAAATCAAACCCTGACAGGTATATCTCCCGGAATCCCATTTCGAATGCTATCTTAAAGGCCAGGGAGGATACTGACTGGTAATTCACGATTACATTCTGACGCTTTAAAAAAACCGTGTCAAAAAGAAAGGTCGTAGGATGTTTGGTGAAAAAGAAATATTTGTTGCGGAACATGTCAACCACCGAAGGAAAACCCAGCAAACTAAGGACCGCCGGGATTTCATCAAAACAGCTCCTGTCAAGGCCCTCAAAGTGATAGCGAACATAGGCCTGGGGGTCCATGGTGACGATTAGATCAGGTTTAATTCCATTCCGGATCAAAGGTTTTACCGACGCGTCTGTCGCGATCAAAAACAGGGACTTCCTGCAGTTTTTGATTTTTGGCAGGGTCCGGTCAAGCGACGGCCCTGCCCCCGTAATCACGGCAGCCCCCTTCGCGAAACCGTACAGGGAAGAGATCAGCCTTATTTCCTTTACATTGTTTAAATTGTCAATAAAATTTCTCAGCCAGACTCTCGCAAATTTTCCGATAGTCATACCATCTTTTACAAGCGCATCGAGTCCGTTCTTCACGGCCGTTTCCATCTCTTTATATTTCGATCCGAACAACCTTTTAAGCGGGGGGTAGCTCAACACCTGTATCCTGTTGTAAAATAGATAATCATACCGCCCGGCCACATGGTCAATAAATTGAAAAGCAGCTTTTCCGTAGTAAAACTCCACCTTGTTTGACACTGCTATTTCTTTGATAGAATCCAGGACCGTTACCTTTTTACAGATCTCCTCAAACGGCTCTAAAACGACAATTTTCTTGACGGCTGTGTTTTCCATAAAAGGTCTTATATGGTACCCAAGCCCTATCCCAATTATGATATAAAAATCGCTCCCTCTTGAAAAACATTCCCTGTGGAACCTTTCGCCGTCCCTGACAGGGTCGTACAGCGAATACACGGGATGCCTTTTGTTATCCATTATGAATACCAGGTTATCCACACCTGATCTTGCTTTTTCTATCAGGATGTTCATCTATGC
>DRHN01000274.1 GCA_011049595.1 Spirochaetota bacterium
AGATCACAATCCCCCTTGGGTTGAAGACTATTGAGCTTGACGCGAAGAGGGGACCGAACGGGCTGAATATTATTGCGGTCATCGATAAGGACGGAGGTGTGACAATCTCTGACTGTGAAAAGGTGACAAGGCTCCTGAATGACAGACTGGCCGTCCTGCATCCGGCTGAAATAGATAATTATACACTGCAGGTGACATCACCCGGTACAAGCAGGGTGTTTAAAGATAAGAAAGAGTATGAATTATTCATTTTAAAGGATGTTAAGGTAATACTGCTGAAACCCCTTGACAGTCGTCAAGGTTCGACCGTTATAGAGGGAAAACTCACAGGTTTTAAAGATGATGTCGTTAATATTGAAACGGAAGGTGAATTAATCCATATACCCCTGAATAAAATAAGTAAAACAAAATTAAACGGTTGATCAGGGTGTGTTTAGCCGGCAACAGCCGGAGTTAGCGTGCAGCAGCTGGAACTGAACAAGTTGATTTGAAATGCTTATCTTAAACAATTAATACACGGATGGAGGAAGTATGACAAACGAGTTTGCGGAAGCCGTGAAACAGCTCGTTGTTAACAAAGGTATTTCGGAAGAATTAGTACTGAAAACAATCGAGATGGCGCTGCTCGCGGCGTATAAAAAAAGATTCGGAACGACATCCAATGCTGAAACTTATCTGGATGAAGACAATCATATTGTAAAAATCTATTCGAAAAAAAAGATTGTTCATACTGTGGACGACCCTGTATTTGAGATAGCGCTTGATGATGCTTTGAAATTACACTCCGGGGCTGAAATAGGGGACGAATTGCTAATTGAAGTCAAGCCTGAGGATTTTGGCAGGATTGCCGCACAGACAGCGAAACAGGTAGTCAGACAACGGCTTAAAGAAATCGAAAAGGATGTTGTGTACAATGAGTATAAACAACGTGAAGGTGAAATGATTGTAGGGTATTTTCAAAGAGAAAGGAGCGGCACTATATACGTTAATCTCGGGAAGGCCGAGGGGATCATGCCTAAAAGTCAGCAATCCCCCCGAGAGCATTATACCCTGGGCGACAGGATCAAAGCTTTGCTTCTGGAGGTTAAGAAAGAGCCCAAGGGGCCGCAGATAATTCTTTCGAGAAGCCACCCCGGTTTTGTTAAGAAAATATTTGAACTGGAAGTCCCCGAAGTTGCCGATGGAACAATTGCAATAAGGAACATTGTAAGAGACCCGGGGTACAGATCAAAGGTTGCCGTTTTTTCCCCCAGAGATGAAATAGATCCGATAGGAGCATGCGTGGGGTTGAAAGGGACACGAATTCAGGCAATTGTCAGCGAATTGGAAGGAGAGAAGGTCGATATCATTAAATGGGATTCCGATATAAAAAAATATATAGCAAATGCCATGAACCCGGTGAAAATAATCAGGATCTTGATAAACGACGAAGAAAATCAAGAGGCTTTGGTGGTTGTCACGGAATCACAACTGGCAATCGCCATCGGCCGGCAGGGACAGAACATCCGTCTGGTCTCAAAGCTATCCGGCTGGAAGCTGGATGTTATAACTGAAGCGGATTTTGAGAAATCGGAATACTCTGAATACGCAAGAAAAGCTGCCGACGAGCTTTTCGGTACTGGAGAGGAAGATGCAGATACCGAGGTGACATCACTGGAGGATATTCCGGACATTGAAGAAGGTACTCTTACAGTACTGAAGAGTGCGGGCTTGATCAATATAGAGGACATTATTGGAAAAAGTGCCCAGGAACTGGAGGAGATAGAGGGTATGGACACCCAGATGGCGGAAAAATTGATGAAAATTCTATCAGAGAATGTCGAAGTTGTTGAAGAGGAAGTTATAAAAACAGAAGAGGCGAAAGTGCATACCGAGGAACACGAGGATATTGAGTATTATGAATGTCCCAATTGCGGTGCGCATATAACTGAGGACATGAAGATCTGTTCATCATGCGGAGTTGAGCTGGAGTTTAAGGACGAAGATAACGACGGTTAAGCGAATTAGCGGTTTGTGTGTGTTTTTTGATTGTTTTGTTAAAATAAAATGAATATTATCAATTGAATGTGTATTGCCACATAACTTACACCCAGTATTTTGCTAAAAGGATTGATTAATGAAGGTTAGTGAGATAGCGAAAAATCATGATCTGACTGCTAAAGAATTGTCGTCGATTATGAGCAGTCTGAATATCAAAAATAAGAAGACCACAAGCTCATTGAACGCAAAGGAGCTGGGTAAAGTTAATAAATATATTGAAGAAAACATAACAAAAAAACCGGAAGTCGCTCTTATAAAGAAAAAGCCAGTAAAAGAGGAAGATCATAAGAAAATAGTGATAAAAAAGAAAAAGGTCATTATCCTGAAAAAGCCTCAGAAAGCGACTGCGGAAAATGAGGAAAAGACGACCGGTGCAAAAAAGCAAATAGAAGCAAAAGACCGAAAGGGTGCGGCTGCAAAAAAGCCGTACAAGGATAGTCAATCTCCTGCTGCCGCAGAAAAAAAGGCAGAAGACCTGCCTGTATCAAAAAAGCCTTTTAAAAAGACTGAAAAGGACGAAAAGAAAGCCGTATTCAGGCTGAAGGATAAAAAATCCTCTAAAGAGGGTGAAAAGGAAACAGGGAAGAGACCTCAAAAAGACAAAAAGAGGTACGGCTACAGGAAAGATAAAAGACGGGAAGAAAATGAAGATGTAAATCTGGAAAAACTGCTGCTGCATAAAAAGAAAATGCAGGAACAGTTGATTGTAAATCCTGTCCCGAAGGAAATTGAGATACTTGAAACTATCACGGTCGGTAATCTTGCCCGAAAGATGAACTTAAAGGCAAATGAACTTATTTCAAAATTGATTGCCCTCGGTGTTATGGCGCGCATAAATGATCAGATAGACGGCGAAACAGCCACCCTTGTTGCTGCCGAGTATGACTGCAATACAAAAATAATATCTCTCTATGAACAGACGGTAATAGAAGATAAGCCGGACAATCCTGATGATCTAACGGTCAGGCCTCCTGTTGTAACGATTATGGGGCATGTGGACCACGGGAAAACCAAGCTCCTCGATGCTATAAGAAATTCCAATGTTGTTGACACGGAGTCCGGAGGGATTACTCAACATATAGGTGCGTACAAGGTCAATGTAAAAGATAAACAGATAGTGTTTCTTGATACTCCGGGTCACGAAGCGTTTACGATGATGCGTGCAAGAGGGGCCAAGGTCACCGACATCGTTGTCCTGGTGGTTGCCGCCGATGACGGTGTTATGCCTCAGACAATAGAGGCAATAAGCCATGCCAGAGAGGCGAAGGTGCCTGTGGTTGTCGCAATAAACAAAATAGATGTGCACGGGGCAAATGTCGATAAAGTAAGAAACGAGCTCGCTGAAAGAGGAATTGTACCGGAGGAGTGGGGAGGCGATACTCTTGAGATTGAAGTATCAGCCTTAAAGAAAATAGGTGTTGATAATTTACTTGATGCTTTATTACTTCAGGCGGAAATGCTTGAACTAAAAGCAAACCCGGACAGAGAAGCTCATGGAACGATTATCGAATCAAAAGTGGATCCCGGACGTGGAATCGTTGCCACGTTGTTAATAGAGAAAGGCTCTTTGAGATACCAGGACCCCTTTGTTGCGGGCATTTATCCCGGTAGAGTAAGGGCCATGTACGATGAAAACGGCAATTCTGTTCAGGTAGCCGGTCCGTCCGACCCGGTTGAAGTTATAGGGTTTTCAGGGCTTCCCGTTGCCGGGAACCCGTTCCAGGTAACAGAAAACGAAAAATTGGCAAAACAGATCGGACAGAAGAGACAGGAGCTTAAAAGACTCGAAGAATCGCGGAACGTAAAAAAAGTCACTCTGGAAAACCTTTATGAGCAGATCAAAGAAGGTGAGATCCAGGAGCTCAAAGTAATTATCAAGGCGGATGTGCAGGGATCGGTTGAGGCTTTAAAGGATTCTCTTGAAAAACTTTCCACTTCCCAGGTGAGGCTTAACTGTATTCATGAAGGGGTCGGGGCAATTAATGAAACAGATATAGCTCTCGCTTCGGCATCCAACGCTATTATGATCGGTTTCAGGGTCAGGCCGAATACCAGGGCGTCCGGCCTGGCAAAAAAAGAAAAAGTTGATATCAGAAGGTACAGTATCATATACGATATAATCGAAGATGTTCGAGCGGCGATGGAAGGTCTTCTGGCCCCCTTACTCCGCGAAGAAATAGTAGGAAATGCAGAGGTGCGCAAGACATACAGGGTTTCCAGGATTGGTACTATAGCGGGCAGCTATGTGAACAGCGGAAGGATCGCCAGAGGAGATAACACAAGGATCATAAGAGATGGTGTTGAAATATTTACAGGCAGGATCGAGGGGATTAAGAGGTTTAAAGATGACACGAAAGAAGTGACATCAGGTTTTGAGTGCGGAATAAAAATTGAAAACTATGACGATTTGAAAGACGGAGATGTCATTGAAGCGTTTGTAATCCATGAAATTGCGCAAAAGCTCGATGCGAAAGTGTAAAATTGCGGGAATTGTATGAGCATCCAGTCGAAAAGACTCGAGGAATCGATTAAAATTAAACTTTCTTCACTTTTAATAAAAGGTTTAAAAGACCCTCGTCTTGATTCTTTTATTACTATTCTCGGTGTCGAGCTGTCAAAAGACGGAAGAACCGCTAAAGTAGTGATATCGGTAATCGGCTCGGAAAAGGAAAAAATAAGCGCAATTGAGGGATTAGAAAGCGCAAGTGGATACATCCAGATGAGGATAGGCCGGGAATTAAAAGTGAAGTATGTTCCCCATTTTATTTTCAAACTGGATGATAAAACTGAAGAAAGGGTGAAACTCGTTCACCGGCTTGAAACGTCGGAAAAATTTGATAAAGAAGGAGATTAAGTTCCCGCGTCTCTACTTAGCACGGTCTACACAATGCCAAAAAAAGGGAAAAAGGATGTTATCTGGAATATTTTCCAAGAATCCCGGGCGATCGTCCTTACAACGCACGTCCACCCTGACGGCGACGGTATAGCCTCGGAACTAGCGTTGTTTTATGTGTTATCCTCACTGGGAAAGAGAGTTTACATCATCAATCAGGATAAGACGCCGGATATGTATTCCTGGCTTCCGGATGCTGACAAGATCCTGGCTCTCGAGGAAAAAGGGCCTCCCGATCTATCCGCAATAGATCTCGCCGTGCTCATGGATTGCTCGAGCAGGGACAGAATTGGCGGTGTTTATGATATAATAAAAAATTCAAACCGGATCATCAGCATCGACCATCACGAAGGGTCGGAATGTTTTAGAGATAATTGTTATGTTGACACTTCTGTTTCAAGTATAGGGGAGCTGCTGTTCAATGTTATACCGGACATAAAGCGTTACATGGATAACAATCTTGCCACGTATCTCTATGTGTCGATCATGACTGATACTGGCTCTTTTGCCTATTCAAATACAACAAAAAAGGTTTTTCAGATTGCATCCAAGCTTATAGGTTATGGTATCGCGCCTGACTATATTTTCCGTATGGTTTACAACAACAGGAGTATGAAACACTTCCGGCTTCTCGGGAAAGCTCTGGAGCTGTTGAAGGCTGACCCGACCGGAAAAATTGTGCATGTATTGCTTTCGCTGTCGGTATATCAGGAAATAGGCGCAGTAAAGGAGGACAATGAAGGGATCCTTGAAGTAATAAGGGGATTAAAAAACATTGATCTTGTAATAATGTTGAGGCAGCTGGATAAAGACAGGATCAAGGGGAGCCTGAGATCTACCAACTTTGTCGATTGTCATCATCTTTCAAAAATGTTCGGAGGGGGAGGCCACTTTAAAGCCAGCGGGTTTACCGTAAATGGAGATGTAGACAGGGTAGGAAATGATATCGTTCGAAAAATATGTGAAGAGGTTAACAGACTCGGGTGGATTTAGATGGCATTATTTTGATCGATAAAGATGAAGGGATAACCTCTTTTGATACGGTCCAAAAGGTTAAACGGTTTTTTAGCATTAAAAAAGCCGGACACGCGGGAACCCTTGATAAAGCAGCCTCCGGTCTGATCGTTATATGTATAAACAGGGCAACATCAGCACAGAACCTGTTCATGAGCACGTTTAAGCGGTACAGGGCCACGATGGTTTTTGGAGAGGAAACTGATACTCTGGACCGTTATGGAACGATCGTCAGGACTTCTCAAGTCCGTGAATATTCGGATGAAGAGATTTATAATATATTAAATATGTTTTTAGGCAAGACCCTTCAGGAACCTCCCCGTTTTTCCGCGATCCATAAAGATGGTAAAAGGTTATACAAAAGAGCTCTCGAAGGGGAAAAGTTTGAAGTAGACCCCCGGGAAATTGAAATAAAAGAATTGAAGGTCCTGGATAGAAATGAAAAGAGCCTTACGTTTGAAGTACTCTCATCCAGGGGAACCTATATCAGGGCGCTTGGGCGCGACATTGCCCGGCAGCTCGGGTCCTGCGGATATCTGACTAAATTGAGAAGGCTTGAAAGCGGACATTTTTCTGTTGAAGATGCCGTCCAATTAAGTGCCTTGAGCAAAAATTCCGCAATTATCCCTCTCAATGAGGCATTAAAGGATATCCCTCAGATCAAAGTGTCCAGTGACCTGGTTGGGTTAATATATCAGGGGGGCTCAATTGTAAAAATATTTTCTCCAACTGAATTGGATCAATTAAAAAAGGGGTACAATCGTGTGACATTCGAAAATAGACTTATCGCGATTATTAAACAGGAGGAACACCCTTCCTACTTTAAAGTGTTTAATTGAAGTTTTCCAGCATATTGAGTGTAAAAAGAAAAACTGGAAATGTTACAGGATTAAAAGGTGTATATAAGCGAGCGTATTAAAAGAGTCGACAGGTTTTACGGCAAAATCGGGCTCACTATAGGGAACTTTGAAGGTCATCACAGGGGACATGCTGAGATCCTAGGTTCTCTTGTAAATGAATCCCGGAAAAGAGGGCTCTATTCCGCTGTTATTACTTTTAAAGAGCACCCGCTGAAGATCCTGGGAGGTGTGGATCCGGAAAAACTATGGGCGCCCTGTGAGAAAATTTACAGCTTTAAAAAGGCCGGTATTGACCTGCTTTTATACATCGATTTTACAAAAAACATTTCATCCACATTGCCATCGGATTTTTTACACGATCTCGATGTCACTTTGAAGCCGAAACTTTATTGCCTCGGGAGCAGTTTTAGGTTCGGTAAAGATAATAGAGGGGATGTAAAACTTATCGAGCAATTATCCGGTAAATTTCAATTTGATTTGGTACCGGTTGACGATGTACTATTTCACGATTCAGCCGTGTCCAGCACAAGAATTCGCCAGGCTGTGAAATCCGGAAACATTGAACTTGCCGGGGAACTACTCGGCAGAAAATATTTTGTTCACCTTATTGGAAAACCTGAAGATCCGTTTACCCTTGAGCCATTCATTTCAAATTACGCTCTACCCGGTAAAGGGTTGTTTTCGGGCAAACTTGTGTGCCTGAAAACAAATGAATCAAGCATGGAAAATTTGAAGATCAAGGGAAATTGTTTTCAATCTGAAAATATGAAAAGGTATAGAGCCGGATATTTGTATAAATATTATTTTTTTAGTAATATTGATAATAAACATGGCCAAAAATGGGTTTGATATTTAAGATTATTAAAGTATATTGACCCATGCAGGCAAACGGGATTAATTTATTTGTGAATACTGTTTATTGAAGTATGTTTTTATTTTATGGATGGAAAGTAGAAGGAGTTTTTAATGGCACTGACAAAAGAAAGAAAACAGGAAGTGATCAAAGATTTTAAAAAACATGAGAAAGATACCGGTTCACCGGAGGTCCAGATAGCCCTTCTAACCGAAAGGATTGCGACACTGACCGATCATTTCAAGGTCCACAAAAAGGACCATCATTCCAGAAGAGGTCTTCTAATGCTCGTAGGGCAGAGGAGGAGACAACTTGATTATTTGAAGAGCAAGGACATTTCGGGTTACAGAGAGATATTGACCAAATTAGGTATCAGAAAATAGGGGAAAAAATGGTAGAAAATGTACAGTTGGGGATCGGGGGCGGTAATCTCATCATAGAAACAGGAAAAATTGCCAGGCAGGCCAGTGGAAGCGTTACCGTAACATATGAAGGGTCGGTGGTTCTCGCGGCTGCCTGCTCTTCAAAAAATGAAGCGAAAGGGATTGATTACCTCCCTTTAACGGTAAACTATAAAGAAAGGTATTATGCTGCCGGTAAGATCCCCGGGGGATTCATAAAAAGAGAAGGCAGGCCGAAAGATAAGGAGATCCTCGTTTCCAGGTTAATAGACAGGCCTATAAGGCCTTTATTTCCAAAGAATTACAGGAATGAGATCCAGGTGCTTATTACAACGATCTCCACGGACCAGATCAATCCTCCGGATATACTCGCGATAAATGGCGCGTCAGTCTCTCTTGGGCTTTCTGATATCCCTTTTCAAAAGCTAATCGGAGCTGTCAGGGTGGGCATGATCGGTGGTGAATATATCATCAACCCGACCTTTGATCAGATCGCGGATGGAAAAATCAACCTTGTCGTGGCCGGTACCGATGATGCTGTACTTATGGTAGAGGGCAGTTCGAAGGAGGCCTCAGAAGAAGAGTTGCTGGAGGGGATTTCATTTGCTGAAAAATATATAAAAGATATTATCGGAATTCAAAGAGACCTGGTTGAGAGGGTCGGGAAGCCAAAACAGATAGTCAACGAAGAGCCATATCCGGAGGGATTGCCGGAGACGATAAGAAATATTGCAACGGATTGGTACAGGGAAGCATGTTTTGTAACCGGAAAACTGGAAAGACAGGACGCGCTGCAATCCGCCGGTGAGAAAACAATCGCAAAAATCAAAGATCAGTACGCTGAAGAAGCCCTGACATTCGCTCATGAAATACTTGAGGACCTGGAAGCTGAAATTGTGCGAAAATCCATACTCGAAGAAAAAAAGAGGTCTGACGGAAGGGGTCTGAAAGACATCCGGCAGATAAATATCGAGTTGGACCTGTTTCCGAGAACCCACGGATCGGCTTTATTTACCAGGGGAGAGACCCAGAGCCTCGCTATAACAAGCCTTGGGACTGTCAGTGATGAGCAGAGATTCGATGACATAGAGGGTGAGGGTACAAAGAATTTTATGCTGCATTATAATTTCCCGCCTTATTCGGTTGGAGAAGTAGGTTTTGCCTTTGGACCGGGCAGAAGGGAAATCGGGCACGGGAATCTGGCTGAGCGGGCTATAGTTCCTATGCTGCCCGCAAAGGAAGATTTTCCCTACACAATGCGCGTGGTTTCTGAGATCACGGAGTCGAACGGCTCATCATCCATGGCATCAGTATGCTCCGGGACGCTGTCATTGCTGTGCGCCGGTGTGCCTTTAAAAGATTCGGTTGCCGGGGTTGCAATGGGTCTTGTATATGAAGATGGAAAATATGCTATACTCACCGATATTCTTGGTTCGGAAGACCATCTGGGTGACATGGATTTTAAAGTTGCCGGTACCAGAAAGGGAATAACAGCGTTCCAGATGGACATAAAGATCAGCGGTATTTCAAAGGAAATAATGAAGGAAGCTCTGGACCAGGCCCGCGAGGGAAGGATATTTATACTCGACCAGATGGCCCGGATAATCGAAAGGCCGGTCGATTCGCTATCTACATACGCTCCCAAGATTCTTTCGATAAAAGTGAAACCTGACAAGATAGGGACCATAATCGGTCCGGGCGGTAAAACCATTCGTTCGATAATCGAACAGACAGGTGCTGATGTAAATGTTGAAGATGATGGTACAGCCACTGTTTCAAGTAAGAACGGAGAAGAAGCGAAGAGGGCCCTCGAAATGATCAAAAAGTTGACAGCCGATGTTGAAGTGGGTAAAATCTATGAGGGCCGTGTAAAGAAAATCATGGATTTCGGTGCTTTTATAGAAGTTCTTCCGGGCAAAGAAGGTCTCTGCCATATTTCCCAGCTGGACTTTAGCAGGGTAAATAAGGTTACGGATATTTTGAAAGTCGGTGACCTTGTAAAGGTGAAGGTAAGAGAAATAGATTCGCTCGGGCGGGTCAATCTCAGCAGGAAAGATGCTCTGCCGAAAAAAGATAGAAACAGTTAGTGTGTTGGGCCCTTTAACCGCGATGTTTCAATAAAACCCGGAAGTTTACCTCATAAACCGCAACCGATTTACCGGCCGATTGTTGAAATCGTTTTAAAATAGTACCATAATTTTATAACATCATGCTAATTAGTTCCGGGCTTGTTGAGATGATGCCTCTTCTTTTTCGAATCCAGAGATGTTTTTAATTCCGGGGCCATGGCAGCACCGTCCCTGTACTGAAAAGGCCACATGCTCTTAAGGTGAAAAAAAGCAACTCTGTCGCCATCTTTAAAAGAATGGTCCATATCGGGCTGAAGCCCCGGCATTGCGCAGAGATTCCCGTTAATAAAGGTCATCCCTCTTTCCTCTGTCGGTAAAGACATAAGCTCAAGAATGTCGCGCATCCGTAAATCCTGCGGCATCTCGATAAACATTTTCGCGTGGCTTTTACTTTCAGTGTTGTCACTGTACCGGGCAAGAGGTCCGTAGAGCCAGACTTCCAGTCTAATAGTATCCATTCAACCGCCTCCGATAGGTGGAAAAATGCCTGCTGAATCGCCGGCCGCAAGTTCGTGATCGGGACTGCGGGTCCTTCCGTTGATAAAGACAATTACAGCTTCTTTTTTCGCCAGATTAAGATAAGCAAGCAGATCGGCAACGGTGCTTTTTTCAGTAAGCTCCGCTTCAAAAGGAACGCCTGCCGAGATCGTCTCGTTTTTGGTGGCTGATACAGCCTCCCGTAATTGGTGGACAAGATCGGCGTACAGTTTTACATAAACTTTCACGTTTCACCTCACGGACAGCGTATAATGCCCTGTGCCCAAAGGCAGTCGGCGCACGATGGGTTCCAACCCCAGCACCCCCCGTTCTGCTCTCTTAGATCACAGGTTTCCCTGAGGTCACAGTCGGGACAGGATGGGAAATGAAAATCACGCACTTCGTTCCTGAAACGGCAGTACTCTTCGCTGGTCCATATTTCCAGCAGGGATCGATCTTTGATATTGCCAAGGCTGTAACGGCTGACCTGTTTGCGCCGTCCGTCAATGGAGAAATAGCTGTAATTATGGGACAGGGCGTAACATGGAGACACTCCGCCGTCCCATCCTATTACCACCGAACGGTCCTTTACGAACCTGCAGCTTTGCTCCGAGCCCCAGTGCATGCGGGGCAGTGCCAGGATGCCCCACTGGACCCAGGCGCCGGACTGAACAGGCCAGCTTCCAGTAGTAAAAGGGGCCCTGGGCCCGTAACCATACAGGATCTCGTCAACCATCTCCTTTGAATACGCGAGTACATTGCTTACAATGACCCTGGAAGCACCCAGTTTTGATGCCAGCCCGGTCAGGCCTGCCAGCTCGCTGATATTGCTTTTCTGAGCGACAAATTCAATACACAGGGCAGGTTTAAGAGAGCTTTGCCTTTTTTTCGCCTCGTTAAGCAGTCGGATATTGTCCAGGACCTTCGATATAACAGCGCCTCTTATGGCTGAATAGGTTTCCGGTTTTGTCCCGTCCAGAGAAATGACAAGCCGGTCAACCCCCAGCTTGACCAGCTCGGCCAAAATAGCCTTATCAAGGAGAATTCCGTTCGAACCGAGAGTTACAGTCAAACCGCGCTCTCTTGAGACGCGTATCATTTCCAGCAGGTCGGGATGAGTTAAAGGCTCGCCCAGACCGCTGAGGACAATCCGCTGTAACTCCGGGAATTTTTTTGTCTCCGAAATGAGCTTGTAAAAAAGGTCCATCTCCATGAGGTCATCGGGGTCATCCCACACTTTCCTCACGCACATGCGGCAACTCAGGTTACAGTGCGAACTGGGCTCCACATAGATCTTGCGCAGGTCAGGCAGCCTGGGAAGCAGCAATACAGTGCCGTCACGCCTGTCAAGCCACCATTCGTTATGCGGCTGTTTCAACTGCCGGGTGAATTCTTCCGGAAATTTGATCGAGCCTTCCCTGCTTAAAATGACCTTCGGCATAATATGCAGCCCTGGTCACAGCTTGCCGTAAACATCGTCCAGCGTGTCATCCGGCACATCAAACACAGTGTTATGCGGCGGCAGCGGTTCGTATTTCATGAATTCCGGCAGTCGGTCGTGTGCGTTGGTGAAACCTGCCGCTTCATTAAAAGCTTTTTCTTTTCTAAGTATATCGGCACCGAGTTTGCTAACGTCATCAACAGAATAATTTGTGCCTAAAACACCGTTTACTTCGTCCATAACTCCCTCATACCCGCTGGCAATATCTAAAATAGCAAAAGTTATAAAAAGGCAATGCCCGGTAAAATCTACCATGAAAGCGGTCGTGCTTTGAAAACCCCTGCTGAGGTCCGCCTTGCCTTTCTGGCTCAACGGGTCTTCATCTCCTCCAATATTGAGTATTTCGGGCGCAATGGTGTAGCCGGCTGTGTGGTCCGCGCCCATGGTTGTGGTGGCGTATGTAATCCCGATTCCTTTTACGGCCCGCGGCTCGTATGCGGGAATACTCTGCCCTTTTACAGTGGGGCATCTTACGACTCCCAATAC
>DRHN01000275.1 GCA_011049595.1 Spirochaetota bacterium
AAATTTCGCATTTCTGAATTGTTTATTTCACCAATCTCGCCAAGGCTTGTAGTAAATAGATATTTGTCTGACCTTTCACGATCCTGCTCATTTTTGTTACATGGGGCAATTCCTTCTTAAGTTTAAAATATGGTGGATTAGAAATAATAAAATCGTAACCATCTCTGTCATGATCAAAATAAGTTAAATCGTTGAGAAAATGAGCGGGATCGTGAAAGGTCAGACAAATATCTATTTACTACAAGCCTTGGCGAGATTGGTGAAATAAACAATTCAGAAATGCGAAATTTGGTGTATAAAAATGTTATTGCTGAAAATAACGATGATGTCATTATTAGAATTCCGATATCAGAATTAGATGAACATATAATTACAGAATTTAGTAAATTTAAATTTAATTTAAACAGGTTGGGTTTTAAAACTTCTACGGGGCCAGTTGTTCCCTTTAGAGCAAGGGATTATCTTTTAAGCAACAAAAGATGTCTACAAAATGGCGTTCCTTTGATTTGGATGCAAAATATTATCAATGGAAAAATAGTCTGGCCAATTCCAATAAAAGGAAAAAATATTGCGATTGTATCTGATGAATCGTCCCAAAAGTTATTAATTCCAAAAGACAACTATGTTTTAGTTAAACGTCTAAGCTCAAAGGAAGGTAAACAGAGAATTAGTGCAGGTGTACTTCTGAGAAAGAATTTAAATTCAGATTTCATTGGAATTGAAAATCATTTGAATTACATTCGTAAGACAAAAGGTGTTTTCACTGAACATGAAGCTTATGGGATTGCGGCATTGTTGAATTCAAAATTATACAATAAGTACTTCCAAACGATTAACGGCAACACTCAAGTTAACGCAACAGAAATTATGAATCTCCCTATGCCTTCTCTTGAAATAATAAATACAGCAACAGCCCAATTTGCCTTTTTATCCGGCAAGTATGCTGCAGCCTGGTGCGTGTTCAAGGGCGGCCAGTTCCAATAAATAATCCGGGTAGCTTCCGCCTGCATCAACCTTGCAAGTCTCAAAGAGCTTCCTCGCGATTTTTTTGTTTTCAGCGGCAACATTTTTCGTGAACGGGCTCCGGGATCCAAGGTCGTAAAGAAAAGCTTCCTCACCGTTTACCTTGCAGTTCAGCCACCACCTGTCATTTATGAACGTTACGGTGGCTCCCCAGCCTATCGTAACATGATCGCGAAATTTAATGTCATCCCTGCAGGCAGCTTCCAGGAAAGGTTTTCCGTGAATGGGGCCTTCGGGTTTTACACCCGCTGTCTCCAGTATCTGGGCCGATATATCTGTGTGCTGAGCGAAAATGCTGCTTCGTTTTCCGCCCTTGTACTGATAATCGGGATGTCTCACGATTATCGGGATATCAAAAACCTCGGGTGTTGAGGGGTACCCTCTTTTTCCGAGATAATTGAAATCTCCAATCGAATGCCCGTGATCGGATGTAAATATAATCATGGTGTTTTTTAACAGACCCAGATTCTCGATCGAATCGTACAAATAACCGAACCAGCGGTCGCACATTGTCACAAGACCGCTGTAGTTTGCACGGGTCCTTTTAATCAATTTCGGGTCCAACCCCGTGACATCGTTGTATATTGATATGACCTGCTCACGGGAATTGCTCAGGTCATACATTTTTCTGTAGTGCTCCGGTACAAACCATGGCTCGTGCGGGTCCCAGCAGTCAATGGTCAGAAATATCCTGTCGGAATCCAGGTTCTGCTCGAGCCATTTTACTGACTCCGCCATAACCCGCGGGCAAAAATAGTCCTCTTCATTTTTCCTGTCTTTAATGTTCATCAAGCTCTGTATCAATAAAAGTTCATTAAATGTCTCCGCGGGAATGCTGCTGTTAAATTTTACGCCTGGCGACAGCTTTTCGGCTTTGAATTCTTCGGGCAGCCAGTGATCTATTTCACTTCTGCCTGGAAGTGGCCCGCTTTTGCAAGGGTCGAGCTCTTTACCTCTCAAAAACATCCATTGATCAAATCCGCGCCAGAAATTTTTTGAAGGTTTGAACATGTGGTAACAATCAGAGATCAGGCAGGTCCGGTAGTTCCCTTTCTCCCGCAGCATCTCGGCGAGCGTCGGATGCTCCTCCGGGATGGGCCCCCATCCGGGTGAAATGCCTTGAAAATCGCCTTTGAGGTTAAACTTTTCTTTGAAAGGGTAAACGCGCTTTCCAGTATAAATGGCCCTCCGGGCAGGCAGGGTAGGCAGCGACTCAGGGTATCCCCTGTCTACAACAAGAGAATCTTTTGCGAATTTGTCGATGTTCGGCGTTTTTACCTCCCCCCACGGGGGTTTTCCATGAAAACCCAAACAGTCCTTTCTCAATGAATCAAATATTATCAGAATGATATTCATAAAACGCCCCCGCCTGTAATACCTGTGATTCGGATAATTAGTTCTTGGTTAACAATTCATGTTTTTCAATAATATAAGTAACTTCAAGATTATTAACTCATTGAATATAAAGAGATAAATAGAACTAATGAACTGGTGAATTTTTCACCAGGAACTAACTATAGATGAAAATATCAGGTTAAACAAAAAATGCAAAAATATCAAACTAAAAAGGTAAAAATGTTCAAAACTGTCCTAATACCCGGGCATTACATTTTTAATTATCCTAATAATAAATTATTATATTTTCACAACCTTTTTTTATTCATAAAATACGAAGAAAAATCATACTATCTACCTATTCAATTTTTTCTCCACAGGTGTATCTTTACTGAAGGCCGATTATGAAAATAGAAACCCTGATTTTTCCGATAATAGTTAATATTTTCCTGCTTGTTTTTCAAGGTTGTGACTCAGACGGGAACGCCCTTGAATATTATGAAAAGGGGAAAAACATCTATTCATCTCAAAATGTGGACGAAGCGCTTCTATATTTTGAAAAGGCGGTTTCAGATGACCCTGAATTCAAGCAGGCATATGTTATGGCGGCGAAATCCTATTTTTACCTGAACAGGGAAAAAACTGCTCTTGACACTCTGGACAAGGTTTTAAAAAAGTATCCGGCTTATGTCGACGCGAATTTCTGGGCAGGAAAGGTTTACTATTTTTTAAACGAGCACGACAGGGCCGAGGAGTATCTATTAAGGGTCATAGATGAGGACAGCAACCATATTGATGCCAGATATCTGTTGGGCGATATTTATCTAAAAAGAGGCGATCACGCGAGGGCGCTTTTGAATTACAGCGTTATCGAGGCGAACCTTGATATTATTGCTCTTGCCAAGATCAGGAAGGGTGAGATCTTTGCAATTGCCGGGCAATATGAAAAGGCAGCACACGAGCTTTCGTTCATAGACAGGAACAAACAGGTTTTGGAGCTGCAGGTCCTTGATGAGGCTTATAATCTCCTCTCAAAAATTGAAATAGACGGAGAAAGCGATTGAACAGACACATTTTTATAGTGCTGATTTTATTTGTCCTGGTTTTTATTGTTTCATGTGTTTCATTTCAGATCACTTCAAAGAATTATATTGAGGATGATTTCAGTTTCAGTGATAAAGACACTTTTTACCTGGAACCGGTTAAAGTCACTTCCTATGATTTTCTGGAAAGTGAGGAAATAGGATATATCCTGGACAGGAAACTCTCTTTTGCCATGTCGAGCAATCCCGGGATTAATTTTAATGAGAAGCCTGAAAAATCCGATTTTATAATTTTTCCCGAGCTTATAGTAAAGAGCTATGAAGTAAAATATACAGAGCGGAATTATTATTATTTAAGCATTAAGATATTAGCTAATATCAGGCCTGCCGGGAAACCTGTGAGCCAGTTTACCTACGAGTATAATGGGGCATCTTCTATTTTTGACAGCAATGTCCAGAATTTTATGATAGATAAATTTATAGATGATTTAATAAAATCAATTAATTAGTTCCTGGTGCCGCCAGGGACTAATTTGGCTTTGTGAGTAAAGGATTTATGAAAAAGGCGGTCTTGATTGTTCTAATAATGTTTTCTGTTTCCATCTGCGCTCACGCCGGAGAAAGAGACACTGTTGTTTTATCGGTGGAAGATGTTTTGTTTTACGCTAAACGCAGGGACCTTGAGCTCAAAAGCCTGTCTTTTAGCAGAATGGAGCTTGTGAAGTCAAAGAAAAATCTCTACAGGTCTCTTTTCCCCACGCTCTCAACTTCGTTCAGCAGCTCCGGGATCACAAACGTTGGAGGTGCCGACAGCCGCAGTTATAATATTAATTTGACCCTGGAGCAGGTGCTTTACAAACAATTGAGCTCACCGGCGATGTTTAAAAACCACGCTATATCTCTGGAAGAGTCAAATGTGAATATCGAGCAAAGGAAGAAGGCTGTTGAACAAAAGGCAATAAATATTTACCTGGGAATTCTCCTTATTGAAGAAAAGCTGAAGAATAAGAGGGAGAAATATTTATTGTATAAAAAGCTTTTGGAGCTGATGGAGGAAGGATACCGTATGGGAATGAAGACGATTCTCGATGTAATGGACACGGAGAGGGAGCTCCTCGAGGTAGAGCTCGAACTGGAGGAATTGTCCGAAGAGAACCAGATCCTTTACAAAGACATGTTGAACCTGCTGGGTTTCGAAAGAAATGAATACATCATAATCTTGAGTGATGACGTTGACAAAATCCTCTCGGACATACTTGGCCTGGAAAATGCCGGGTCCTTTGATGAGACATATGGGCAAATGCTGGAATTCAGAGAAAAAATAGGAGACCTGGAACGTCTGTACAGTATCGCGCACCGCAGCGATCTTGATGTCAAAAAAATGAAGCTCATCCTGGCTCAGAACAGGTTGAAACAGAGGCTGCTCGCAGTCCAGTTTCTTGAAAACATTTCTCTGACCTATGGAATAGACTTTACGGGAGAGCAGTTTTTCCCGGCCAATACTGCGCATGTATTCGGTGTTAAGGTGCTGTTTGATTTCGGGGTATTTTCTTCGGATGTTTCTATTTCAGGATCAACCGCAGGCGGCACGAGATCCAGGTCGCAGAGTGCTGAGTCGGAAGTCCTGGAAAGCCTTGATCCGGTCAGCGGAGGGAGGGTTTTACGGATCGAATCATACATTACCGGCCAGGAAATAGAGAACGCACGGAAGGAAATGTGGAAAAGGCTTGAGATCTGGGATATCAAGATTAACAGTCTTATTAAGACATACAGGATCAAATTGAAGCAAAAAGATGTTTTTCAGAAAAACGAAGAGCTTTTTCGGATAAAATCCGAGATCGGTGAGATAAAAGAGGTTGATTACATGGATTTTCTTATTAAAAAGAACGACCTTTTTATCGAGTTTGAAGAAGCAAAATACGATTATATAGACCTCATCTGGGAACTTGAAAATGTTCTCAATTCGTCGGTCGAACAGATCACGGGGTGAAGGGCGGTGGATATTTTATGAAATCTTTTGAGGAATATAGGCGTCTGGTAACATTTGTCATGCCGGTTTTATTTTTTCTGACTGTTTTTTTGCCTGGATGTTTCAAGGGGGACCCGGCCCGGGTACAGCAGGACGACGGCAGCGAGAACATTCTGGAGTTCGATGTGATCAGGGTCTCGAAAAGGGAAATGGCGAGGGATATAGAGGGTCTGGGCAACCTGGTTTTTTATGACAAGGCCACGGTTTTGTCGAGAGTTGACGGAACAGTCGAGAAAATATTCGTAAAAAAGGGCACAAATGTTTCCCGGGGTGATATGATCTTAGAGCTTTCCAACTATCAGCTCGATCTAGAAATGATAAAAATAGAAAAAGAGGTACTTTCAGCCGAGGAGGAGCTTGAAGCTACCAGGATGCAGTATATAGAAGAGGAAAAAAACCTGTACAGGAAGTTTATTCAGCTGGACAAGCTGGAGCTGGAGATCCAGAACATGCAAGAAGCGATCAGCTTTTTAAAAGAGCACCTGGACAGGAAAAAGATCCTGCGTGACAAGGGGGGAATCACCGAGGAAGAGCTTCGAAATCTCCGGTTTTCATATGATGTCAAGGGGAGAGAGCTGGCTATCATGAAAAAGGAGTATGAGCTTCAGATCTATGGTTTCAGGAACATTGACCTTATCGGTGAGGGGTACATAGTGCCTGAAGATGAAGATGAAAGAAGGCGGGACCTCGTTTTTATAAACACAAAAATGTCCCGCAAAAAAATCAGGTTCGCTCAGATCAGGCTGAACAAAGTACTGGTGGAGTTGGAAAGGATAAACTGGCTTTTTCAAAACACAAGGATCAGGGCCCCGATCGACGGGGTAATAACCGATGTTTTAAAGTTTGTGGGCGAAAAGGTGAGCGCCGACGAGGCAGTCACCACTATAGTCAATCAGGACAAGCTCATCGCCAGGGTATCTTTTTCCGAAACAAACCTGACAAAGATCAAGGACGGGGAAACAGTTTCGGTTTTTATAGATTCCATGCAATCCGAAGTTGACGGTATCATATACAGCATCGACCCCTATATCGACGTTGAAACAAGAAGCTTTTATGTGGACTGCTTGATTGACAACCCGGAGAATTTAGTGCCGGGGATGTTTATAAAAGTAAGAATACCGGTTCAGAAGGTTGAAAGCTATCTTCTTATACCCAGAAAGGCGTTTGTCAGGGAAACCGACAATAGCGGTTATGTTTACATAGTTTCGAAAAACAATAGAATATTTAAAAATAAAGTGATCTATTCTGATTCTGACGATGATTTCGTGATCATCAGGGAGGGTTTAAGCGAGGGGGACCTCATTATCAGTTATCCGGTCATGGGTCTTATGGACGGCATGAAGATCACGCACAGGGGGGCTTGATTTGGCAGGCTTGAAAGCTCGCCGGTTTGTGCCGGTATTCCTGTACAGTTTGATGGGCCTGTTCTCGTTTTCATGTTCTATTGATACGTTTAGCGATTTTTCGGTAGTTTCCGTCAGCATACCGGAGAATGGTGTTATAGGAACCGGAAAACAATCTATCGAAATAGTGTTTTCCAAGCGGGTGAACAAGAAGAGCGCGGAAAGAGAGATCCGTGTTGAAAAAGATTCCTCGGGAGAGGTCTATTTCACTCTGAAAGTGTACGGTAAAAAAGTACACTTGACACCCGAGGAAGACTGGGTTCCCCACGAGCGTTTCTGGCTGGTAATTAATAAGGACATCGTAGATGAATACGGTAAGAGCATGGGAAGGGACTTCTACTTTCCCTTTCAGTCAACAGGTGAGCTCCTACCTGTTTGGGCGGCCCTTGTTCAGCCGGAAATCGATAACGGGATAGTCAGAACCCAGACAGAGTATTTAGAGATGGTTTTTAGCTCCGGGGTCGACTCAAGCAGCCTTGAGAGAGAATTTTCGTTTTCTCCATCCGTTGACGGCTATTTCGAGTGGATATCGAGCAGCGTATTCAGGTTTCACTTTTCCGGGACATTGAAAAAAAACACGCTCTATTCCGTCAGGATCACGGACAACGCTAAAGATGAGAATGGGTACAGTATAAGATCTTTTGATAGAAAGTTCGAATATTTTCCAAACCAGAGTTATCCTGAAATAAAGGAAATAGTCTGCGACCTGAATACGGTATTTGACATAGAAGACCCGGCAACTTTCGAAATAGAAGATGGAAATATAATAATCGGGTGTCCCGACGCGAGTAAAAACCCTGTCTTAAAGATCGTTTTTGCGGATGGTTCCGGCGAGGGGGGCCCCGTTTCTGCAGCCCCGGTTGACAGGACAGTCTTCAAAGAGAATATTCAGATTTTTCCTGACACCCGGTGGCGCGAAACCTGGTATGATGATTATACAGTGGAGATCAGTTTTGAAGATGCACTGATACTTGCCGAGAATTACGAAATAGCCGTTAACCGGGGGATAAAAAATACCGACGGGCTTGGCCTCCTGTACAGGTATTTGATCGAATTACAAATTAAAGGTGAAGACAGCCTGCCGCTCGAGTTTTACGCGGATGATTTTACATCACTCGAGATAGAAGCCGAAGCGCGGAGAGGTATAGACATTATCCCTGATATTGTCTTAACCCTTGAAAAAGATGAAAATGGCGGCGGGCATACCGTTCATATTACGGGGCCGGGCCTGGACCCGCCGGAAGACATCGAGATCAACCTGGTGATCATGCTGAGGTTTTTTTATGATGGAAATGAAAACGGGGAAATTACACCGGTCATTGATAAATTAAGCCTGCAGGATTCTACTGCCCTGAGGTATATTTTGGGCGAGGGCAAAAGCATAGCGAAGATAAGTTCCTTTGAATGGACTAAAGACGGAGAGGAAGCCGGTAACGAGTGCCGGGTCTTTATTACAGGCGCCAGGAATGAAGATATATACCGCTTTTCGATTAACGGCGGGAGAGATGGAGTAGTTGACGGTGAAAAGAATTATATGAAAAAAGATTTAGTCTATTTTTTTAAGGTGAAATTAACACCATCCGCCCCATAATAAATAAAACAATGGCCTGTTTCTGCCGACAAAAAAAGAAACCGCGGAAAACAATTTAAAAGAACACGACAGATAAACCGCGGTGTTTTTTTTGATTGTTCAAACATTTATTGTTCAAACATTTAATGCAAACTCCCATGGTCAGATTTTGGTTGTTGGTAAAATTATACATGAATTACCTGTGAAAAACCTGGAATTCTTTCCGGGAACTAAATAATATATACTGAAAAGAATCGTAATGGAGGAGATATGGGTTCTGCAAAGGACAGCATTAAAGAGTTGAGCCGGAAGGCAGAAATGGTAATAAAAATGGGCGGAGACGCCCAGGTTAAAAAACAGCGCAATAAGGGCAAGTTGACAGCACGGGAGAGGATCGAGTTGTTTTTCGACAAGAACACTTTCCGTGAGATCGATATGTTTGTAAAGCACCGCAGCACTAATTTCGGACTGGACAGGCAGGTAATCCCATCGGACGGCATTGTTACGGGCCACGGCCTGGTGAACGGGAGACCCGTATTTTCCTATTTTCAGGATTTCACTTCCCGCGGAGGTTCATTGGGGCAGATGCATGCCGGTAAGATCTGCAAGGTGATGGACAAGGCTGTTAGTGCAGGTGTGCCTCTGGTCGGGTTTAACGATTCCGGGGGCGCGCGGATACAGGAGGGAATAGACGCTCTGGCAGGGTACGGGGATATATTTTTTAGAAACGCCAGAGCTTCGGGGGTCATACCGCAGATCTCTGCAATAATGGGCCCCTGCGCCGGTGGCGCTGTTTACTCGCCGGCCATGACCGACTGGGTGATCATGGTAAAACACACGAGCTATATGTATATTACAGGGCCGGCGGTGACGCGGACAGTAACAGGCGAGAAAACGACCCACGAGGCGCTCGGGGGGGCTGTGACGCACAACACAAAGAGCGGGAACGCCCACTTTGCCTGCGAAGATGAGAAGGATGCCATTAACAGCGTCAAGACCCTGCTGAGTTTTCTGCCGAACAACAACATGGAGGACCCCCCGCGATATGGGTCTTCGGACAGCTCTGTCAGGAAGTGTCCGGATCTTGACTCGGTGGTCCCCGTCGACTCCAGGAAGGGGTATGACATGAAAGATGTTATCCGCGATGTAGTCGATGACGGGTTCTTTTTTGAGCCTCACAGGTATTATGCTGAAAACATAATCGTCGCGCTGGCCAGGCTGAACGGGAGGGCCGTGGGCATAATCGCGAACCAGCCGCGTTTTTTAGCAGGCTGCCTGGATGTGAATGCTTCAGACAAGGCAAGCAGGTTTATAAGGACCTGTGACGCATTTAATATACCTCTGATCACTTTTACCGATGTCCCGGGCTACCTGCCGGGCACTGATCAGGAGTGGGGCGGGATCATCAGGCACGGGGCAAAGCTCCTCTGGAGTTATTCCGAGGCCACAGTGCCGAAACTGACCGTTATCACCCGCAAGGCCTACGGGGGGGCTTACATAGCCATGTGCTCGCGGCATCTGGGTGCTGATATGGTATTCGCCTGGCCGATGGCTGAAATAGCCGTGATGGGGGCAGAAGGGGCCGTCGATATTATCTACAAAAAAGACCTGGAGGAGGCCAAACACCCGGAAAAAGCAAGGAAGGAACTGATAAAAGAGTACGAGGAACTGCTTTATAATCCCTATATTGCCGCGAACAGAGGCTACATCGATGCTGTAATAAGACCTTCTGAAACCCGTGTCAGGCTCATTGAAACTCTCGAGTGTATGAAGTCAAAAAGTGATACCCTCCCGCCCAAGAAGCACGGCAATATACCTCTTTAGGCGCGTAGTACCTTAATACCAATTTTCTTGTTTTTTTAGCAAGAAAATTCTAAAATCGGGCAAGCCCGAAGTTGCAAGAATGCGGCTTGTCCGCATCAGGAGCATGGTTTGAATATAAAAAGAATTGCCGCGCTGACCGGGGTAATATATTATCTAAGAGATGAAGAATTAAGAAAACAGCAGGAAACTGCCCGGATAACCCCGGGCGGCGATGCAGGCCTGTGGGTGCTGTGCGGCAGGCAGACGATCATGTCCGGCAGGGACCTGGTCCAGAGGAGGATCTTTGCCAGAAACGGGGGCCGGCC
>DRHN01000276.1 GCA_011049595.1 Spirochaetota bacterium
ATTTTCAGGTCCTCGCAGGGCATCTGCAAAACATAAGAGTCGATCCCGTAGAGCTTTTCGAGCGGAACATCGTTTGCAGTGTAACCGTGTACATCCCCGGGAGTCTCAAAATAGGTCCCGGTAAACGCGATCATGTTCTCGAGTGAATCAAGCTCGTATTCAACACCCGCGTACTCCATTTTAACTTTGCCCAGCCTGAAAGGCTTGATCTCGCCGCCATAATCCCACATGCCTTCATAGATCGGTCCTGTAATATCGATTATTTTCATAATTCCTCCTTTTATAGTACCCTTATTAATGGTCCCCTTAAATAAATTTGTTTTTTCTGACAGTCGGAATGTTCTGATGAAACCGTGATCAACAAGGCCGGTACACAATTCTACCACGATATTACAGTTCATGTCAATGGTAAAATAACTTGACCTTTTTAAAATTTTGTTTTAAAATCATTTTTCGAACACTTAATAATATACCCGGGAGGCAGCATGCCTGATCATATAAAAGCTGTCAACGACGCGATTTTGTGTTTTGATGGAGACCTTGTAAAAAAGCTGGTAACCGGAGCAATAGAAAGCGGTGTGGATCCGGTTGTCTTAATGAACGAGGGGCTTTCAAAAGCGATTGTTGAGATCGGGGACCGGTTCGGCAGGGAGGAGATTTTTTTGATGGAACTGATGGCCGCGGCCGATGCCTGCATGGGAGGTGTTAAAATTGTTAAAAAAACAATTCTTGACAACAGTGTGGATGCGGGTAAACCCAAGGGGGTGATCGTCATGGGTACGGTCGAGGGTGATATCCACAACATAGGGAAAGATATTGTAAAGACCCTGCTGGAGGCTGCTGGCTTTGTGGTGCACGATATAGGCGTCGATCAGCCTGCGGAAGTTTTTGTAAAAAAAGCAATTGAAGTAAACGCTAAAATTGTCGCGTCGTCCGCCCTTATTACAACGACCAGCCCGAATCAGAAGAAAATAGAAGATAAATTAAGAGAGGCTGGAATAAGAGACACGGTAAGGACAATTATCGGCGGCGCCGCGACAAGCCCCGAGTGGGCAGAGGAAATAGGCTCTGACTACTATGCCCCGACCGCAACGGACGGAGTCAACATTATCAAGAAATATTTTGAGGGAGCTTAATTTCACAAGAGTACAATAAGGAGTATTACAATGAAGGCAAAACTTGAAGTGCTTACGAAAAACGAGCTTGACGTGATCTACCAGACATCAATGGACATGCTGGAAAAAATAGGAGTGAGTATTGAGGATGATGAACTGATAGAACTGCTGAAAAAAAACGGTTGCAAAGCCGGCAAGGACAATATCGTGTATATGCCGCAAAATTTAGTTGAAAGGTGTCTCCAGTCCACTCCCAACAGGAACTCGGTTACGGTCCTGTCGGGCCGGGATCCGTCAAAAGACATACGGATTGGCAGCGGTCAGGAGTACCCTTATGTTATATCCCATGTGCTGATGAACTATTACGATAGTTCAACAGATATCACAAGGACCATAACCGTGGATGATATCAGTAAATTTGTTACTATATCCGATAACCTTGACACGATCGACGGTACCTGGATGTGCACTTTGATGCCCGATTTCAAGGAGATGTACTCCTTCTACGAGTATGAGCTCGGTATCCGAAACACGACCAAACCTGTTTGTTTTTCAAGCTTTGAACCCGCGGCGATCGGGCCGTCTTTTGAGCTGGCCTCAGCCATTGCGGGGGGGGAAGAGGAACTGAAGAAAAGACCGATGACAGTGGCGTTTTGCGGGATCTCACCCCTCTCCTGGAATAAATACGGGTGCGGCATGCTGAAAGCAACGGCAAAGCCCGGGATACAGCCTGTGATTACGGTAGAAGCTCCCATGGGAGACACAGGCCCCTCAACCTTCGCGGGAAACATAGCGCAGAAGATAGCGGAACTTTTGAGCGGCCTTGTTATCGTGCAGGTCCTCCAGGAGGGCCTGCCAGTACTCTTTGTTGTGCCTCTTGAAGTCTTTGACATGAGGACAGCCCAGATCTGTCTCGCGAGCCGCGGGGACTATGTCTGGGCCTGCGCTGTCGGTCAGCTCGAAGACCGTCTCGGGATACCGATAATATCACCTATATCACCCGATTCAAAACTTCTCGACATGCAGGAGGCCTATGAGCTGAGTTTTTCACTCATCCCGAGAATCCTGGGCGGAAACAAAGCCACAGTGATCCACGGTCTGGACCAGACCCACGCGATCAATAACGAGCTTTTACTGATGATGGATGAAATGATGATATCCGCAAGGCGTATGCTCGAGGGCATAGCAGTCAATGAAGAAACCCTTGCCTTTGATGCGCTCAAGGAAGTTGCAGGCAAGATAGAAAATGGGAGACGGACAGGGCATTTTTTAAATCAGAAACACACCCTTAAATGGTACGTGAAAGAGCACCGGCCCAGAAAAGATGCAGTGATCGACAAGTACAGCAGGGAAAAGTGGGCTGCGAAAGGCTCAAAATCTTTTATCGAGCGAGCGCACGAAGCAGTGGAAGAGATACTGAAAAACCACAGGCCTGATCCGCTCCCGGAAGAAATAGAGAAAAAGATCAAGGAGATACACGAGAAATACGATATACCTGTGTTATAAATTATATTTGCCTGTTGATCGCTGTTTTTGCTTTTTTCAGCTGTTATTGAGACATACGGGAAAAAATATTCAGTATATTAAATATATTAAACCCTTATTAAAATCGTCTGGTTTTTTGAAAACAGCGAGTAAAAGGAGTTGACATGCTTGTCCCCGACACAAAGGAAAATCTCGCAAAGTGTGTATGCAAGAGCTGCTCGACCTACAATGAGTGCATGAAAAGCAATGCCGAAGGTCTGTTCTGCGCTAAAGGTAAAACCGGCTGCACGGTTGAAAAAAAAGAGTGCGTGTGCGTTTCATGTCCGATCGATACGGAGTACCGTCTTACCGCCCGTCTGGACCTGATGGAAAAAATGATCCTTAAGCTCAACACATTTTATTGTGAGACCGGGCCTGCCGGTTTAAAAAAATAAACGCTGAAAATCGTTTAAAATAGACGACATGATAACTGGAGGATACAACCGTGGTGGATATCCCTTTCAAAAATCCGAAGCCCGATTTTGACATGATGGTAAAAGTGTTGAATGGTGATGTGATCCCGGATAAAGTCATAACGGCCGAGCTTCTGATAGATGAAGAAATTAAAAAATTCATTATCGAGAATTATTTTAATGAAAAAAATGTGCCGCCTCCGAGCGCCCAGAGATTCGGAAGCAGCAAAGAAGACACAGCAGAAAAAGAGACACCGGAATATCTCACAGCATACAGGAACTACCACAGGAACCTCATAGATTTTTATTTTAAAATGGGGTACCACTTCGTACCGGATCTCGAGTATTATTTGAATTTTTCTTCGCTAAACACCGTCTCCAGGATCGGCAGAGATACTGCCGGTCTTTCCAGGGGTGAAAGGTACTGGGCACAGGAGAGCGCCGGCATGATAACTTCCTGGGAGGATTTCGAAAAGTTCCCCTGGGACATAGCGAAAAATATGTTGTCGGGCTATGGAGAGCACCTGGAGTTTCTCAGCAGGAACCTGCCCGAGGGTATGAAAATCGCCTCTATGGCAGCCATGTATGAGCCTGTCATGGAATGGCTTCTGGGATATGAAGGGCTTTTTTATGGAACCTATGACCAACCCGATCTTGTAGAAGCCGTGTTCAACCGGCTGGGACAGCTTGTGTACGACTCCTACACGATCGCGGCATCCGTGGATGGCGTGGGTGTGATATGGCACGGCGATGACCTCGGGTTCAACACCTCAACCCTGCTGTCACCCGAACATTTGCGAAAGTGGGTCTTTCCATGGTACAGGAAGTTCGGCGAAATCGCACGCTCTTATAACAAGCCTTTCTGGTATCACTCCTGCGGCAGGAAGGATAAGATCATGAACGACCTGATAGAGGACATAAAATTCGATGCGATCCACTCTTTTGAAGACTCATGCTGCTCCGTGGTCGATTATAAAGATAAATATGGGGACAGGATCGGACTTATCGGCGGGGTTGACATCGACAAGCTGGCCAGGTCCGATGAAGAAAGCCTGAGAAAGTATATAAAAAATATCCTGGATAAATGCATGCCCGGGGGACGTTTTATTTTCGGTTCCGGAAACTCCATCTGCAATTTTATCCCTGTGGAAAATTATTTTATTATGCTCGATGAAGGCTGTAATTGGGGCCGGGTTTGATACCACCGGAATCTAATTAAAATTATGTATAGGAGAAAAAACTTGAAAATTGTAAGATATTCAAAAAACGGGGCTTCATCCTACGGGATATTGAAAGAAGAAAAAATCATGACTGTATCGGGGAACATTTATTCCGATTTCAGGGAAACAGGAGAATCCATTTTATTAAAATATGTCAAACTTCAGCCTCCTGTTGACCCGGCTAACATAGTCGCGATAGGGCTCAACTACAAGTCCCACGCGATCGAAACAAAGATGGATTTCCCGCACGCGCCTGTGATCTTTATAAAGACCACCAATACTGTAACAGGACCGGACGATGAAATAATCCTTCCGAAAATGGCCCCTGATGAAGTGGATTATGAAGCCGAGCTGGCCATCGTAATCGGTAAAATGGCCAAAAATGTGACTGAGGAAGAAGCGTTTGAATATGTGCTGGGATACACATGCGCACAGGATGTTTCCGCAAGGGACTGCCAGATTCGGACAGACGTTCAGTGGGCGCGCGGAAAGTCGTTCGACACTTTCTGCCCTATCGGCCCCTGCATTGAGACCGAAATGGACCCCGACAATGCTCGCATAAGCCTGAAACTGAATGGTGAAGTAATGCAGAATTCCAGCACGAGCGATTTGATCTTCTCCTGCCGGGGCCTTGTAAGCTACTTGTCACGCTGCATGACCCTACTTCCAGGGACACTGATCCTTACCGGGACACCCTCAGGGGTGGGATTTACCAGGAAACCCCCTGTTTTCCTGCGCAGCGGGGACAGGACAGAGGTTGAGATCGAAAATATAGGTATGCTTAAGAACAGGGTAGTTTCGGAGTAGAGCTGTTTGACAGACCCTGTCCCTCTATTTTAATTCCGGTAAGGATTTTCAACCTTTACTCCGCGAATGATCTGACCCGAATTTAAATCTTCGGTATAAAGATATTCACATTTTGCGCGTTCTGCAGCAGCTACAATTAACGCGTCCCAGAAGGATATCCTGTTGAGAATGCTCGTGTCAATCGCCTCTTTAATCAGGTCTGCGTCGATAATTACAACTTCGAGGTTTTCAAACGAGCTAAGTATGCTTTTCATTAAAATTGGGTCAATATTGAGCTTTGTTGTGCCCGCTATATAAAGTTCCTGAAGTACCTGGGTAGAAATGACGGCAATTTCTTTGTGTACA
>DRHN01000277.1 GCA_011049595.1 Spirochaetota bacterium
CCTGTGGGTATCCTCCCGCCCCCGAGGCCTTCTTTCCGGTTGTAATACCCGGCCAGAAAATCCTTTAATTTAATTCCCATCATCAGTTCGGGAATTTTTCCCCGGTGTGACGGGACCACATAATCGTCTTTCCCCAGATCAAAACAGCATCCCGTGTGGATCCCTTCAATACCTATCCCGGGGTGGTGGTGGCCCCGGATCCGGCCCTCCTTAAAAAGCACGGTAATCCTTTCCTCGAGCCTTCTTCCCATCACAAGCCAGTAAAGCATTTCTTTCTGGTCTTTATTCGATAATTTCAATTTCTACTCCTCTTATCAAGCAATTGGCATAGTAATACCCATGAACGCTGTTTTTGCGCTTCAGGCGGCTTTTCTACCGCAATTTCGTAAGAAACATGTTAAGGTCTTCAAGACACTTCTTTATTTCCATCAAAAACCGGCCGCCCGCCGCCCCGTTTATGACGCGGTGATCGAACGTACCGCCGTAAATCATCTGCTTTCGTACTTCTATGTTACCTTCCCGGATACCGGGCGCATCTTTTGCGACACCCATGTAAATAATCGTGGTTTGAGGCTGCAATATCACCGAAGTTGCCGAGTGTATCTGGAACGGGCCCACGTTGGTAAGCGTAATGGTTCCCCCGGTAACATCATCACGGCCCAGTTTGTCATTCCTGGCCTTGTCCACCAATTCAGACAGCTCTTCTGTAAGCTCGATTATTGACTTGCTTCTTATATTTTTAACCACAGGCACCAGGAGCTTTTCCCCCAGGTCCACTGCTATCCCGATATTCAGGTCCGACTTGACCGTAAAACCTTTGCCGTCGCAACAGGAGTTTACTTCCGGGACCAGGTCTATCCCTACCATCATTGCCTTCATCATAAAGGGCAGGTAGGTCACCCTTGGTCCGCTTTCCCCGGACTGATTTTTAGACCTGAACGAAGCTATCAGCTCCGACAGTAGGGTTACATCAGCTTCTACAGACATCGAGTAGTGTGGAATTTCGTTTGAGCTTGACACCATGCGATCGGCGATCACTTTTCTCCATCCTGTAAAATCTACTCTCCTGTCCTGTCCTGTGCCGATTAACCGGGGCGGCCGGACGGATTTTTTGACTCCCGGCCCGTCCAGGTCCCGCGATTTTTCACTTTCGATAAACTCGAGTACGTCCTTTTTTACTATCCTTCCGTGCGGACCGCTGCCTTTTGTTATCAATGAAATATCCACACCGTTGATTCTGGCAACAGCCTTCGCGGCAGGGGATACTTTACGCTCCTCGACCGGCCTCGGGCCGGTTTTGTTGGGAGCCTGAACGGTTTGAACAGGGATATTTTCCCCACCGGCTTTTACAAAAACAGGACCCGCTGCCTTCCGGCCCACAGCCTGTCCGGAACCGGACGGCATTTCCCCTTCACCGGAAATTGTCCCCAGCACATCGCCGACAGGAGCGATCTCGCCGGGATTGTACCTTATTTCGCTCAAAACCCCCGAAACCTCCGCCGGCACATCCACTGTTATTTTGTCCGTCTCGACCGAAACAACGTTCTCTCCTTCCCGCACTTTGTCGCCTGTTTTCCTGTACCACTCAATAATGGTGCCCTCGGTGACACTGAAACCTGCTTCGGGCATTTTTATCTCTGTCATTTAGTACTCCCGTATTAATAATCCCGATAATAGTATATTACCTCTCCAACCGATCATGGATGTGTTAAGTATGCAAACGATTAATCTTAAAAATACTGCTAAAAGTTTATTATCTCTCCAACGGCTTTGATAATTTTATCGATATCCGGAAGATAATATTTTTCCATTTCAATCCAGTTCGGTATAGGACAGAACAGGCCCCCTACCCTTTTGACCGGACCGTCCAGATAATCGATCCCCTTATCCGCAAGGATCGCGGCAAGCTCGCCTCCAAATCCGCCAAAAACCGGCGCCTCCTGCACGATGACTGCCCTGCCGGTCTTTTTTACGGAATCAAGGATTATTTCTTCATCGAGCGGAAGTATTGTCCTCGGGTCGACAACCTCAACCGACACCCCTTTTGCTTCAAGTACTGCCGCGGCCTCCAAAGACAGTTTTACCATAGCTCCTGTGGCTATGATAGTGACATCATCCCCGGGTCTTTTGATAACACCTTTACCCAGCGGCACTATGTATTCTCCATCAGGCACTTCGCCTTTCAGTCTTTTGTAAAGCAGCTTGTGCTCCAGAAAGATCACCGGGTCGTTGTCCCGTATCGAAGCCTTTAGAAGGCCCTTGGCGTCCGCCGGGTCCGAAGGCATCACTACCTTAAGACCGGGCACATGGGCAAGCCATGCTTCGAAACTCTGCGAATGATGAAAGCCTGCGCCTACACCGCCGCCGTAGGCAGTCCTGTACACGACAGGGACATCGACTTCGTCGTTGAGCACCCACCGCATCTTGGCCGCGTTGTTTACCAGCTGGTCCATGATTATTGCCATAAAATCACAGAACATTATCTCTGCTATGGGCCGCAGCCCGACAAGTGCCGCACCGACCGCGGACCCGGATATCGCGAGTTCTGAAAGCGGGGTGTCAATGATCCTGTCAGGACCAAACCTGTCCAGGATACCTTTTGTTGCTCCGAACATCCCGCCGCCTCCGTAGCCTACCACTATATCTTCTCCTAAAATAAATACATTTTCATCCCTCTCCATCTCTTCAATCAGGGCTTTGTTAATGGCTTCCACATATGTCATCTCTTTCATATCTGACCTGCTTTCCTTTAGATATTTGCATCCTTATTATCTTGTCATCTTGTAATGTTAAGTGTACTTTAATAATGAAAGCTCTTAATGTCAAGAAACAAATCGTTTTGCCTGTATTTAATCAATTAGCCGGGGAGCTAAATGACTTCCATAAAAAAAATAGCTGTTCTCGGGGGCGGCGGCGCCATGGGCTCGCAATCGGGCGCAATTTTTGCCCGCGCGGGTGTCCGATGCCTTTTCTTCGATCTTACGGTAGATAAAGCGCAGGCAGGAATCGATGCTGCTGTCAAGCAGTCACGAAGCGATGTATTGAAAAAATATATCGAACCCAGGTCCTTTGCCGACATGGAAAAAGATCTTCCGGAGTGCGACTGGATATTCGAGGCAGTCGCTGAAAATTTGGACCTGAAGAGCAGCTACTTTATTAAAACGGATAAAATACGCAAAAAAGGAAGTGTGGTGTCAACGGTCTCTTCAAGTCTTTCTATAAAGGAACTGGCCGTAGGGAGAAGCGACGATTTTAAAAAACATTTTCTCGGTGTCCATTTTTTCAACCCTCCCGGGAATCTTCAGGCAAATGAGCTTACCTTTCACCCCATGAACACGGCAAATCTTAAAAATTCTGTTAGCGCATTCTGCAAACAGAATTTAAACAGAATTAACATTGTAACCCTGGACAGACCCGGCTTTGCCGGGAACCGGATAGGGTTTCAGTTCCTTAACGAAGCCGTGATCTACGCGGAAAAGTACGGCGTTGAAAAAATCGACTACCTCCTCGGCCCATACACCGGGAGAGCTATGCCGCCGTTGGCAACTCTCGACCACGTGGGCCTGGATATTCACAGGGCGATCATGAACAATATCAGTAAAAAGGTCACCGATGAGAGATCCGGTACACATAAAATTCAGGCTTTTTTTGAAAAAATGATCGAAAACGGGATAATGGGCAGAAAAGGGAGAGACTCGTCGGGGTTTTATATAAGAGAAAAGAATAAACCGGTGCAGGTCATTGACCCTGTTACACTGAAGTACAATAAAGTCGAGAACATAACTTTCGATTTCGTTGAGAAAGCAAAACAGTTCATCCATGACGGGAAGTATGCAGATGCGGTCGATATAATAAAAAATGCGGCAGGCGTTGAAGCAGATATTGTAAGGCACTTTATACTCGGCTATATTTCCTACAGTTTTTTCCGTGTCGGCGAAGTAACTCCGAAAGAAGAAGGCATTCACGGTATCGACCGGGTCATGGCCTACGGTTTTTCATGGGTCCCGCCTTCGGGGTGGGTCGATTTCCTTGGGGGCCCGGGTGAAACGATCAAACTCATGGAAAAAGCCGGGCTCCCGGTACCCGACAAGCTGAGATCATTGCCTGACAACAGGACCCGTAGATACGACAGGCACTGCAGGGTCCCGGAGATCACAAAATATATACTCGCAGGCTGAAAACTGCTGAAAGCCGGACAAAGCTAAACCTGAAAACGAGGCATCACGCGTTAGCCGGCAGGAGACAAAAATGAGAGACAGAGTTTATATACTTGGGGGTTACCAGACCGACTTCGCGAGAAACTGGTTTAAAGAAGGTAAAGGTATTCAGGCCATAATAAACGAAACAATGGATGGCGCGTTCGCCCAAACCGGTATCACACCCGATGAGGTCGGGGCCGCTCATGTCGGCAACTTCGTTGCGGAACTTTTCGTGTCACAGGCCCACCTGGGATCGATGGTGCTGAACTATGACCCCGCGCTGTGGGGGATCCCTACCTCGCGCCACGAAGCTGCCTGCGCTTCGGGCTCGATAGCCGCCCTGATGGCAAGATCCGAGATAGAGGCCGGTAGTTATGACCTGACCCTCGTGCTCGGTATCGAGCTTATGAAAACCGTCGACTCGAAGACCGGCGGTGATTACCTCGGCACCGCAGCCTGGTTTGAAAAGGAGTGCAGGGGTATCGAATATCCGTTCCCCAAGCTTTTTGACCGGTTGTACGATATATACGAGGAGATGTACGGTGTCAAATACGAGCACCTGGCGCACATCTCGGCTGTAAACTATCAAAATGCGAGGCGCAACCCCAGGGCACAGACAAGAAACTGGTTCATGAACAAGGAGCACGCCTGCAGCACAGGGCAGTACAACAGGGTCGTCGGTAAAAGGCTGCGCGCGACGGACTGCTCACAGGTTACGGACGGGGCCGCTGCGATCTTTTTATCTTCCAGCAGTTTTGCTGAAAAATATGCTAAAAAACATGGCACAAGGTTCGAAAATATCCCGTACATACAGGGGTGGGGGCACACTACCGCGCCGATACTGTTCGATGACAAAGCGAAAGAAGCCGGAAAACACGAATACCTGCTTCCTCACACAAAAAATGCGATCCGGGACGCTTTCGACAGGGCCGGGGTTTCAGGTATAGATGAAATCGGATGTGTTGAAACTCATGATTGTTTTACGATAACCGAATACGCTGCCATCGAACATTTCGGGCTGACACGGCCCGGAGAAGCGTGGAAAGCGATCGAAAACGGGACTATCGACTTTAACGGCAGATGCCCGTTCAATCCTTCAGGAGGATTAATCGGGTGCGGACACCCGGTTGGAGCAACAGGAGCCAGGCAGCTGCTCGATGCGTACCTGCAGGTCACAGGGAACGCGGGAGATTACCAGGTACCCGGTGTCAAGAGGGCCGCAACCCTCAACATCGGGGGGCTTGCCACCACGAATGTAGTTCATGTAATCGGGGCGGACGGGTCCTGAAAGACTGCCATTTATTCAAAACCTTCAGCCCCCACCGAGCTCAATGGCCGCCCGGAGTTCAGGGCGCTACAGTAATTTTAACAGGTTTTTTTTGCTATAGCGAGTTCACACGGACCAGGAATATGACAAAAAGATCAGAAACTTGCCACATCCGCGAGATATTTAACTGTCTCTTCCAGTGATGGTATTACCTCTTTGAGAGGATAGTACTCAAGCCCGAAATAGCCCTTGTAGCCCAGGTCCGCGAGCTTTTTAAGTATCAAGGGCAGGTTGAGCTCCCCGTTAACGGCCTCCTGCCGACGATCAAAGACACAGGTGAACTGCTCAGGGAGGTCGGGGGATGAAGGTTTTGAATAAATGGCAGTCTTTCAG
>DRHN01000278.1 GCA_011049595.1 Spirochaetota bacterium
AAAAAAAAACAAGAATTATTTCATAACCCGGACAAAAATTCCAGGGACCCTGATCCCTTGCTGAGATTGATTTTCTGCACCTGGATTACAACAATGATGAGGACAAAGCAGTCGAAAAAAGTATCAAAGAGCTGAAAAGAATTGCAGCGGTTGTTGAGGAATAGAATCCCGGCTGAATTGAAGACCAACGATTTAAATGGTTGAATCTGCTACACGTCGACCCGGCAAAGGATAGTCACCGGGGCTGTTATTGCTTTCGCGGTAATCGTGCATGAATATCGTTGGAAATGAACATTCTGTAATAAAAAATGCTAACCCCGGTAATGGGGCAGCTCGATAATTACCTCGGTCCCAATACCAGGCCCGCTTTTAATGTCGATTGATCCGCCGTGCTGCTCGGCGATCTTTTTTACAATCGTGAGGCCCACGCCCGAACCCTCCTCGTCCGGGGTTTTTCCGGAAGGGATCCCCCTGTAGAATATGTTGAAAACTTTGGGGAGGTCTTCTTCTTTTATCCCCTTCCCGTTGTCTTTGATCGATATCCTGATCTTGCCATCCACAATGTCATTGCTGATGACGATCTTTACATTTTTTGTCTTTCGGTATTTTATCGAATTGTTAAAGATATTTGTAAAAAGCTGTATTATCCTGCCCCCGTCAACAAATAAATGAGGGAATTCCTCACTGATGTCAATATCCAGTTTTATATCACCATCTTTCAGCGTATTGAACTGAACAGCGTAATCTTTAACAATTTCGGATATGTCCACTTCCTCTCTCATCAATTCCTGGGTGCCTATCCTTGAGAGTTTCAGAAGATCATCGATCATCGAGAGCGATTGACTGATATTTTCGGAAATCCGTCTTATCATGTACTCATCTTCATCGCTTTTAATATACTTTTCAAACTGCTCTTTTATCATATCCGCGAAACAGTGAGCAGCATGAAGAGGCGATTTCAGATCGTGAGAAACAGTATGGACAAAATCTTCCAGTTCCTTTGTCCTCTCTTTTACTCTGACTTCAAGTTCCTCCAGGTTTTTTCTGAGCTCCCTTTCCAGTCTCAGTTTCCTTATCCCGGCAGCAATAATATTGGATGAAAGCTCCAGCAGCCTTATACCCTGAAGGGTAAACATGCTTTCATTTTTGTGGATCACAATGATACAGCCGAATACCCTCGCGTTGATTATGAGCGGAGAAATCACAACCACGCCATCTTTGTACAGGTCTCCAATGAACTCCACTCCTTCGGATCCGAAAATTTTGCCTACCTCCCTGTAGACCGTTTTCTTCTCCTTTACCGCTTCATGCAGTACATCCTTTATCTTTGTGTGAAATTGCAGATCAGCCGGATCAAACCACTCGCCCTTTTTATCACCCTTTATAAAGTACCGGTACACAGTTTTCTTTGAATTCTTTAAAAGAGCGACCGCCAAAAACTGCACCTTTAAAATCGACTTCATCTTTTCAGCAGCATTTTCAATCAGATCTTCGGTCCTCGCGGTGTTCCCGATATCCCAGGACATCTTGATAAGGGTTTCTACTTCCTCGATCATCCGTATGATATCTGATATATCGCGGTAAATCGCTATCACATATGACTTTTCCCCAATTTCAGCAAAATCCAGAGATGCTTCGCTGAAACATTCATCACCCGATTTCGTCACGATTACCGTGTTGTAGGTGCAGTGCTTTTCCGTCCGGATGCGGTCCAGGTACTCAAAAAAATATGATTTGTCAGGTCTTTCAAAATAATCGGGCTTTTTATCATACAGGTCTTCATTGCTGTACCCTGTAAACAGCTCGAAACCCTTGTTAGTAATGATCCCGCCGTCGGAAAGGCTGTATATGATCATGGGCTCAAGAGAGTTTTCAAACACGTTTACCGGTTCTTCAAAACTCCCTTTCAATCTTGCCTCCCCCAATGTGCCGATATAAACTCTGTCGGGATCTTTGTCGGGGTTATCCCTTATCGAAGGTATATGAACCCCGTGAGCATCTATGACAAACTCTTCAGAACCTTTGTTTTTTGTTCTAAACTTCACGACGCTTTCTTTTAAAGCCCTTTCACCCGTCCTCTTTTCTGTAAATGCTTTCTTGACTCCCTCAAGCTCTTCGGCGGCTATGATCTCGGAAAAATGGTGTCCTATTATCTCCTCTCTTGAAAACCCGAGTACGCGAAGCACTTCATCCCCCACGGTGTTAAAGATCCCGTTCTCATCGACACCGTAGTACAGGTCCAGAAAATCGTACTCCGTTTTTTTATCTTTATTTATTTTTTTCCTGATCTTTTCCATAAGGCTGATGTTGATTTCCCTGTCCATCAGCGATCTGTTGTAATTTTTACGGATTCCGTATTTTCTGATGATAGCGAACTTGATAATGTTGCCGATACTTTCCCTCCCCGGCAAGCGGAACATGACAAAGTCGAATTTTCTGATCGAAGGATCGAGTTCGTCCGGGACTTTACCTGTGAAACAGGCGACAAGCGGGGTAAACATAAAAAGAAGCGGAAGCTCTTTTTCGGCCTTTTGAACAAAACGGGCCAGGGACTTCATGGTTTTAAAGTGAAAAAAAACAACAAAGGTCTGCAGCTTTTTCTGATCGGCCCTGAAAAAATCAAAAACCTGAACATGTTTTTCCAGGACCTGCACATCGAAAGATCCGGACGCTGAACCTGCCAGGGTCTCCAGCTCCTGACCAATAAAAAGTACAGATTCCACAGATTTCTGCATCATTGGTTTCCTTTTACGGTATAATATTACAGAATTTCAAGCATTAGGCATTCTTTTTTATTATATCGGATCGGGGGGCAGATTACTGACTAATTAGATTTAAAAATGATCCTGTCCTCGCAATAGTCAGCTGTGATGCGAGCGTTTTCTTTGAAAGCGCCCCGTATG
>DRHN01000279.1 GCA_011049595.1 Spirochaetota bacterium
AGCCCATTCCGGGGGTTGAGGTAGCGTCTTACATCGGTTTTGATAATACTGATGCCGGAAGAATCTCGGCCTATGCTCTTCTTGACTATTTTGGGGGGCCGGGAGTTTTAGGTAAAGGGAAGAGAATTGATATCGAGTCGGGCACCTATCTTGATCTGGCATGGTGGAAAGAGCAGTATAAAGATGTTAACCCGAATACAGCGGATATCAAGGCTCGAGCAGATTGACGATAATGACCGGTATACCTTTTTCGTTTGCCTTTTTTAGCGCCGGTTTTATCACTTCAACTTCAATGGGTGAAATGGCAATGACATCTACCTTCCGCTGGATAAAATCCTCAATAATAGCAACCTGATCAGCAAAAGCTACGTGTGTGGCTGGCGACTGGGATATAACCTCTACCTCAATGCCGTTTGCCGCCGCATCCTCGGCTGATTTTTCAAAGTAATCGGTGGCAGTTTTGAACACCCCGGTGATGTCAGGCGGGGCCCAGCCTATCGTAATCTGCTCAGGTGCTTTTTTTGGTGCGGCATAAGTTCGCGCATCCCGGTGTTGGATCAGGAACATAGTGGAAAGAACAATGGTGATTGTGAATATTACAGATAGTAGTTTCCTTCTTTTGTACATAGTTTTTCTCCTTATTTAAAATAGATTTATTTAATGAATCTGGTTAAATATTCAGGTGCCATTTTTATAGAAATAACTTCTAATGAAGCGGCAAAACTATTCATCAATCCAAATAAAATTGGCCATAGTGAGCTTTATTTTATCATTTTTGAAAGTTTTGTCAAACAAAATATTATTTTAATAATAAAAAAATTAATAAAATATTTTTTCTTTTTCGCTCATAGGCGTATTACCGAAGAAAAGTTATCTTCGTAAGGAATACTGGCGATGTTAGTAAGGTTTTTACCTGGCTAACAAGTATATTCAATTTAACAAAGCAAACTTAAGTTTATTAGCTATGAAAAAACAAATAGTTAAATAGAGCTAATTCGTAGCGAAAATACGGCTTTTCTTTGCAATAGCGAGGATATTCAATTATTCCAGGTCAAGCGGTCATCGCTTTCACCTGTCGCGCGAGATCTTTTCCCCGTTCAGAAGCGAGTTTATGGATCTCTTCCCCGGCACGACCCTGCCACTCAACCGGCTCGAGAAACTCCCAATTCAGCTTCTCTGTCCTTGTTTTAAACTCCTTCTGTGCGCCCCCCGACCATCCGTACGAGCCGAACCGGAACACTTTTTTGTTCTGAACGTGTTTTCTTTCAAACATATCAATGACTGCAGAAATAGGGGGGAACATCTTGTATTCGTAAGTAGGCATGCCGAATACAAGCCCCGCCGATTTCCATGCTGAAGCCAGGGCCCATGACACATCCTCATTCGGCACCTGATGAACATGCACCGGGACTTTCTCTGACCTTATTCCCTGGATCACGGAGTTTAGGACCGATTGGGTGTACCCGTACATGCTTCCCCAGATAACCGTTATTTCAGGTTCCGCCGGCCCCTTATAGTACCGGGCGTACTTGCGGTATTTTTCTATAATTGTTGCCGGATTTTCCCTCCAGATAATGCCGTGGGACGGCGCTATCATATTTATTTTCAGGTCCTCAATTTTATCAATGGCCTTTAAAACAAAAGCCGAGAAACTGCTTATGATGTTGGCGTAGTATCTGAGAGATTCACGGTCAAAAAACGCATGCTCCTCATCGGATATCTGATTGTCGAATATCGCCTCTCCAACGCAGCCGTATGCGCCAAACGCGTCACAGGAAAAAAGAATTCCGGCGCTCTTTTCATAGGTTACCATGGTCTCCGGCCAGTGGACATTGGGAGCTTCGACAAATAAAAGTACCTTACCTGCACCCAGGTCCAGAGTATCCCCTGACTTTATAACACGGACATTGTCTTCAATCCCGAAAAAGCCCTTCAGTACCTCTGCGCCTTTTTTTGTGGTAATAAACTGGACATTGGGGTTCCTGTCAAAAAATCCTAACAGCCATCCTGTATGGTCGGGCTCGAGGTGGTTCAGAATAAGGTAATCAAAATCTTCAACGGCAAGAGAGATTGAGGAAAGCTGCCCAAGAATGACAGATGGGGCATTGTCCCAGTCCCTGACAAGATCTATCATCGCGGTTTTTTCGCCTTTTACAATATAGACATTAAGGGAAACACCATCCGGTATCGGCCACATCCCTTCAAATAGGTCCCCGTTTTTTATGTTAGCGCCGATACGGTAGATCCCTTCACTCATTTCTATTGCATTCATTTCAGCACCTTTCTTTTATTAGTATTGCCACATCGAAGTATAGAAATAATATACACATAAAAAAGGGATTGTTAAATCACATAACAACCCCCTTCCAAATTACGAGAAAAATATTTTAATCCTGTGGTGAAAAATCTTCTTTTGCAGCACCGCATTCAGGGCAGATCCAGTCATCAGGCAATTCTTCAAAATCTGTTCCCGGTTCGATCCCTTCGTCAGGGTCACCCTGAGCCGGGTCGTAGACATAGCCGCACACATTGCACACGTATTTTTTCATCTTACCTCCATCCGATTTATTTGATACTCATAACAGTTCATGCTTGCCCGCCTGTTCCAAACCTTCGGTATGTTTGGACCCAAAATTTGGCAAGCCGTTGTCTGATTAGCAATTAGTAATGAAAATAGTTTTTTATCCGCTTAAATACAAGTAAATCACGGAATTTTATAAAATATTTTGTACTTTTTCAACCGGAAACCGGTCACTCGTTCCCATCAACGGGAGGCGTAAATACCCTGGCCCCCATCTCCGCGTCGAGCATAAAGAGCCCGGTACTGGAGTCTTTGATCAGTTCAAGTTTCTTCACGACGGTTGAAGCTGTCTCTTCCTCTTCCACCTGCTCGGTTACAAACCACCCGAGAAAAAGCTCGGTCGCGTTATCATTCTGGTCCCTCGCGAGCTTTACAAGTTTATTTATGCAGCCGGTAATATACTGCTCGTGCTTGTAGACTGCTTTAAAGGCTTCAAGCGGGGAGCTCCAAGTATCCTGCGGGGCGTTGAGAGCCTGCAGCATGACCTTCCCGTCCCTGCTGTTCAGGAAGTCATAGATCTTCATTGCGTGGACAACCTCTTCCTGGGTCTGGATCTTCATCCAGCTGGCGAAGCCATCCAGGTTCCTGGATTTAAAATCAGCGGACATAGCCAGGTAAAGATACGCAGATGCCGCCTCCTCATTTATCTGAACATTCAAAGCCTCTACAATTTTTTTATCGATCATTTTCCTTCTCCTTTACTCTTGATGTTCTTCTATTTACCAGTTCTCACCCAAAAGCTCAAAATGGGCCCTGGGATGAACGCAGGCCGGACAGGCTTCGGGTGCTTCATCCCCTTTGTGGAGGTAGCCGCAGTTCCTGCAGCGCCAAACGACCTTATTACTTTTCTTAAAAACAGCCCCTGATTCAACATTGGCAAGCAGGCCGTTGTACCGTTTTTCATGCTGTTTCTCTGCAACACAGATAGCCTCGAATGCGGCGGTGACCTCGTCATACCCTTCCTCTTTTGCTGTTTTCGCGAAAGAGGGATAAAGTTCTGTCCATTCAAAATTCTCACCCGCAGCGCTTCCCTTTAAATTCTTCGCGGTGCTGTCGACGATACCCGCGGGAAAAGATGCGGTAATCTCCAGATCCCCTCCCTCGAGAAACTTGAAAAACCTTTTCGCGTGCTCCCTCTCCTGGTCTGCTGTTTCGGAAAAAATATCTGATATCTGAACATATCCCTCACGGTTTGCCTTGGCAGCAAACATGGTGTACCTGTTCCTGGCCTGCGACTCTCCCGCAAACGCCTTCATCAAACATTTTTCAGTCTCGGACCCTTTTAAACTTTTCATCATCTTTCTCCTTTGAAATTTATTTAGTTCTTGGTGCTACTCCGGGTCTCCCGGCTTAAAGTCGAGCAAGCTCGACAACTCCGGTCGTAAACCGGCATTGCACCAACTCACTCAATTGAGCCGTTTCATCGCGGCCAAGTAGTTCTATTTAACTCCTTATATTCAATTAGTTATTATATTGAGCCGTTTCACCGCGACTAATCTTGAAGTTACTTAAATTAATAAAAACATGAATTAGCCGGGCACGCCCGGAATGATCACCAAGAACTATTTATTATGTCTTAAAGACATTTTTTCTTCAACTTTTTTTAAATCTTTGAGATGATACAAGCTCTCGCGGCTTTCGGGCATTTAAACATTTGTCACACAGGCCGTAAAATTCGATCCGGTGACTGCTGATTTTAAAATCAGTAATTTTCTCGATCTCTTTGTTCAACCCCTCATCAACAGGCGTTTCAAGATCAACAAAAGAACCGCATCTTTCACAACAAAAATGATAATGCGGCGAAATATCCGCGTCATACCGGTCAAAGGTGCTGCCAAAATCAAATTTTCTGATCACTCCCTGCTCTGTTAGAATGTTCAGATTTCGGTAAACCGTTCCCAGGCTCAGGCTCGAAATTTCCTTTTTCAACTGGTCGTATATCCAGCTTGCTGTCGGGTGGGTGACCGTGCTTCTCACCAGCTCAAGGATACTGTCCCTCTGTTTGCTTCTTTTGTGTTTTTTTCCCATTTTAGACTCTTCTGACCGGTATATTCAATATCAATAATCGGAATTACTATTAATATTACAGTAAAAATAATAATTGTCAAGAATATTCTTCAGAGGTCTAAGCTGATCGGATTTTTACAAATGAGGATAATGTACAAGATCAAGAACCTCTCAACAAGATTGAACCTTTGAAGTAACGTCAACTGGTTTTGGTCAGGATATCGGGTACCTGCCAGCCTCATACGCGGTGTCAAACAGAGCAACAACATTTTCAGGAGGAACATCAGGCTGTATATTATGGCCGCCTGAAAGTATGTAACCGCCCCCCGGCGCCAGCACGCTGATCTTTTTCCTGACCTCTTCTGCGACTTCCCCCGGGGTCGCCCGGGGAAGAATTGTGGTATTCGCAATATTTGAATAAAAAACAAATTTGTCACCGAAATCTTTTTTTAACTTTACAGGGTCTTCATTTCCGTGGGCGGTCGGCTGTAGAGGATGGACCGCGTCTATACCCACATCGGCAAGGTCATTCAGGACCCAGTAGGTCGACCCGCATGTGTGCAGGCACACCTTCGCGGATGTTTTTGATTTTACCATATCGATCAGGCGTCTGTATTTGGGTTTGAACATTTTTCTGAAGGTTCCAGGAGCCATTATCGGGCCGGTCTGCATGCCCCAGTCATCACCCATCCACCACACTTCCACGTATTCGCCGACTTCATCAAGGTAGCGGGATGTAAACTCTATCATCCATTCCAGCACTTTTTCTACAAGAACTTCGATCCTGGACGTGTCCAGGGCCAGGTCAAGCATATACTCATTATATCCAAGCAGCTCCGAAGAAAAGTAAAAGATAGTCGCTGCCTGGCCCGCCATGAGCGCGTAGTCGGTCGTTTCGTACATGTTTTTTGTTTTTTCCCGAAGGCCTCGGAAACGGGATTTCTCGGCAGGGTCCGGAAACCGGTGTCTTATTATCTCTTTCTTACTCATACCTTCAAGCGGCGAACGAACAGTCTCACAGTAATATCCCGCACGCTTGCGGTATATTCCCCACTCGTCCTCAAAACTGCCGTCCTCCTCAATGGGAACTTCAAAATTTTCATTGGGGTTGGTGAATATATAGCGGGTGTCGACATGAAAACGTTCCAGCACCCTTGTGTCAACAACGGCGAGGCGCTGCATCAGGTCATACACCTGTATTTTCCCCGTGTCATTAATATTGAGGTGCTTTAGGAGTTTCGCGTAGGCAACCTCGTTTATACCGTTGTGAAAATCCTGCCCGAAATCTATCGGGACCCGGTCCGGTTCCTCGTGGTTCAAGGTTTTTCTCATTCTTTCTCTTGATGTCATCGTTCTCTCTCCCGTGCCGCGTTTTCAATGTTAATATATTCTATTTTAATTCAAGGCTTTTTTCAAGAGTTAATATCTTCAGATTTGGATCGTTACCGTGGCGGGGTTTTCTGATCTCACCGGCTTTTACCGCGTCCTAAAATCGGCCACACCGCCTCGAGGAGTCCTTTACGAACACAGTAGTATCTATCGTGAAGGTTCACTGTCGTACAGCAGTGCCCGGGGATATATTCAATCTTCTGCAGCATCTCGAGCTCATCTTTCTCATCGATTATGGTGCCATGCTCTTCTGACAAATTTCCATATATTTTCAGGTCAGTAAAATTTTTTATTTCCGGTATTCCATGATCAACGGTGCATACCTTCATTCCCGCGTCGGTAACTGCGTAACCCGGTCTTTTATGAATTACCTGGGTAAGGACCGACAAAGAATTTTGAAATTCGACCGCGATTTTATTATACACAGCATCCGAAAATATGTAAGACCCGGCCTGGATCTCGGTCCAGATCGTATTATCAGCAGTAATGTTGTAGGTCCCCGTACCTGCGCCGCTTATCTCTTTTACAGGTATACCTCTTTTCTCCAAAACATTTTTGATTTCTCCTACTTTTTCCTCCATCTCTTTAACACCCCGGCGCCTGTCTTCAATATCGGGCCTATTCTGAAGATGTCCCTCGTAGGCTTGAAACCCTTCAAAGACCAGGCCTTTTGAGTCAACGATCTTTCCTGCAAGGTCAAAGACCTCATCAGGAGTATTGACGCCGCAGCGTTTCATTCCCACGTCTATTTCTACAAGCACATATACAGTCGAGCCGATTTCGGCAGCCGCATTTGACAAGGCTAAAATGTTGTCAGGATCGTCAACCGCGACCGTTATTTTTGCTTCATCATCCGCCAGGGCAGCAAGCCTGAATATTTTAACCGGGTCTACGATCTGGTTTGCGATAAGGACATCTTTTATCCCCGACTGCACCAATACTTCAGCCTCTCCCAATTTGGCACAGGTGATCCCTTTCGCTCCCGCGGATATCTGTTTGTGAGAAATTGCAGGGCATTTATATGTCTTAAAATGCGGTCTTAACTTTGCCCTCTTGTCTTTCATGAAATCAGTCATGACGCTTATATTTCTCTCAAGAATATCAAGGTCTATAACGAGCGCCGGAGTTTCTATCTGTTCTCTTTTTATTTTGACTACCTGACCCATTTATCACACCCCTGTTTTATGAATTTTTACAGTCACACATTCGTCTTTCAAAATAGCATTTATATCTGCCGAAGATACGGGGAACATAAACATGGTCAAAACGCCATCAGGACCCAAAGGGTCATCAGGACCCAAAGGGTCATCAGGACCCAAAGGGTCATCAGGACCCAAAGGGTCATCAGGACCCACTTATATCTGTCCGCGGCGCCAATTTTATTTCAAAATTAACATTTGGGGAACAGAGAAGGGATTTTAATGTCGAAGTGGTTAGGTTCCTATTTGCAGCAGGATTAACACTCCTCACTTGAATACACCTTAATCCCACTACGTGGAACTCCCTCGATTTATGCTGGCAGAACCGGACTTACAGGTGTAAGTACATCTCTAAATCCAGAGTGTCAATAACTCTAACCCGCGGTGTGTTATCTTTTATTTCCGGCTGAGGGTTTGCTTTAAACCAAACTACTTAAACCGCAATCTGTAGTAATAAAAAAAACCCGGGCAATCGAGGCTTTTTCAATGAATTAAATAGCTTTTACGTTTGCAGCCTGTAAACCTTTTGGCCCTTCTTTTATTTCAAAAGAAACCTCTTGATTTTCAGCTAATGTTTTAAAACCGTCGGTTTCAATCTCGGAATAATGGACAAAAACATCTTCTCCATCATCTCTGCTGATAAATCCAAAACCCTTTCTCTCGTTAAACCATTTTACTCTACCTGTTGGCATAAACTTTACTTCCTCCAATAAAATATTTTCAGTCCCACAAGACAGATCTTATGAACCGTACTACTATTGAAAATTTTTGTCAACTCTTTTTTTCATTTAATTTTCACGTCATGACGGTTGTGCCCGTACACAAATAAAAACGAACATTCAACGGTAATATCATAATATTTGAATCAATCCAAAACAATACGTTCACCGGTCTCCGCGGATTTCAAGCCGGCGTCCAGAACCTGCATCCCTTTCATGCCGTCGTAAAAATTAGGCTCTATAACCGTGTTCCTGTCGATTGCCGCAAGAAAATCCACCGCTGCATGTACAAACTCGTGCTCCCAGCCGATTATGTGCCCGGGCGGCCACCAGTTCTCCATATATGGGTGCACCGGTTCGGTCACCAGGATTGTTCTAAACCCCTGTGAATATTCAGGGTCCTCAAGCGAATAATATTGAAGCTCGTTCATTCTTTCAAGATCGAATAATAAACTCCCTTTGCTTCCGTAAAGCTCAAAATAGTTGTAGTTTTTACGTCCTGTTGCGAATACAGTGCTGTCGAACGAACCCAGGGCCCCGTTCTCAAACTCAGCGAGCATGAACGCTGCGTCCTCGACCGTGACCTTGCCTTTTTTATTTCCTTTGACAATCCCTTTAAACGTGCCTGAAGCTGTCTCGTCCGGAAGCGGCCTTTCTTTAATAAAGTGTGCTGTCATGCCGGTCACACTCCTGATTTCACCGACAAGAAACCTTGCCAGATCGACATTGTGGGAATTGATGCCCCCTTGCGGGCCCGAGCCGGCGATCTCCCTGCGCATATGCCAGGTCAGCGGGAAGTTCGGGTCCACGATCCAGGACTGCAGGTAACAACCCCGCCAGTGGAAGATCCTGCCGATCCTTCCTTCATCAATAAGTTTTTTTGCGAGCATGACCGCCGGGCATCTCCTGTAATTATGATTCAGATAGTGCTTGACCCCGTTTTCTTCGGCGACCTCATACATCTCTTTCGCTTCTTCATAACTATTTGACAGCGGTTTTTCACAAAAAATATGTTTTCCCGCGTTTGCGGCTTCCACAACAATATCACGGTGGATATTCGGAGGCGTGGCTATGTCCACTATATCTATGTCATCTCTGCAAACCATTTTTTTCCAGTCGGTTTCCACTTCCTCCCATCCCCATCTGCGGGCAAAACTTTTCAACTGCTCTTCATTCCTTCCGCAGGCAACCTTCATCACCGGTTTTACATCCATATCAAAGAAATATGGAGCGGTTTTCCACGCGTTGCTGTGAGCTTTCCCCATGAATTTATGGCCTATAATTCCAACATTCAGCGTTTTCATACGCTACTCCTTTTATGGAATTTTAATTTGACATATTAAAAAAAAAATACAGCTTTCCGGACGCTTTCAGCTTTGAAGTTCTACAGGCATCCCTTTTACAAGCGACAGGTTTGCCGCGACAACAGCCCTGACCGCAGCCAGCCCGTCATACCCGCTTACAAGGGGCCGGCTGTCATTGATAATACTGTTAATAAAACTTTTCATCTCGTCAACATAACCGTCCCTGAACCTGTTGCGCCAGCTTTTAAAAGCATTTTCTTTTATAGTTCCATTCATGTCACAGGACAAAAATGCTTCTCCTTTTATCTCGCCGATGCTGATAAGCCCCTTTGTCAGTACGATCTCCGTTCTGGCGTCGTATCCATAACCAACAGGACAGGTGCCGTCAATAGTACCGATCACATCATTTTTAAACCTGACAGTGCAGACTGCGTTGTCATAAAAGTCAGGGTAATCATCTTTAAGATCTTGCACTTTTCTGTTAACAGCTTCCGCGTATATTCTGGTATAATCACTTCCGGCAAGCCACCTTGTAGAATCAAAATCATGACTGTTTACCTCGCCAAAGAGACCGTTACTTTCCGAAACATTATAAGTCCACGGGGGCGGCAGGCCCGGCCCTCTTCCGACTGATTTGATGATCATAACCTCGCCAAGTTCACCGTTTGTAATTACCCCTTTTGCGCGGAGGAAGGCAGGGTCGAACCTTCTCATAAACCCTATCTGCAGTTTTACGTTGTTTTTTCCGGCAGCTTCGATCATTGCGAGAGCCTCATCCTCCCTAATGGACATAGGTTTTTCACAGAAAATATGCTTTTTCTCCATTGCGCATCTGACAGCGATATCTTTGTGCGTGAATGTCGGTGTCACGACTACGGCCGCGTCGAAAAGATCCATTGACAAAGCGTCGTCAAGGCTGGTAAAAATATTTTTTACGCCAAGCTCACTGCCTTTCTCATCAAGTGTATTTTCATTACTGTCCACTATGCATGTAAGCCGGGCATTCTTAATGCTGTCGACAATATTCCTGCCGTGTACCATACCGGCCCTTCCCGCGCCGATGAGACAAAATCTGATTATTTCCATTTTCCGCCTTCTTCAAAAAGAATTTTACGTTGTAAATATTAAAGCAATAAATCATTTTGTCAATATTTAATATTTTCCATCTTTCAGGATAAACGGTTTTGGTGAAGGGTTTTATCGTCTCGATGTAACGGTGTTTTCAGTCGATGGGTCGAAAGGCGGTTCAGAAACTTTCACATTCGAAGTAACCGACACAGTTGAGATAAATCCTGCCGGATTACCTTGACATAAAACCTGCCGCATTTTATCCTCTTAAAACCAGAGTTAACTTTAAAAAATGTAAATGAATAGAATAATACCATGAAAGCCCGACTGGTTCCTGTTTATTTCAAATCAGAAAAAGACGAAGAATTCTCTGATCAGCTTACGAGGTTAAGAGAGCTGCTGGCTGAAGAGGCGGATATTTTAAAACCGGCGGCACTGGGACCCGCACTTCCCGAAGCAGATGCTGTAATATTTCCTCAGCTTCTTGGCGACGCGTTCAAACAGATCGACGCCATTAAAAAGATCAAAATTCCGCTGCTGGCTGTTACA
>DRHN01000280.1 GCA_011049595.1 Spirochaetota bacterium
CTTTTATACGAAGATGTAGGAGAAATGTGGTGGGCATAGTGCGGGCTAAATTATTTTATTGGTTTAAGGAGGATGTATGGGAATCAAATTATCAATAGGAACATGGGCATATTTGTTCGGTAAATATGCGGACAATCCTATATCGATGGAAGAGGTCGCAAAAGGCCTCGGTGACCTCGGGTTTGACGGCCTGGCTTTAGGCGGATTTAAGCCCCACGGACACTATGAGCTGTACCCGGCAAAAGAGGACAGGAAAAAACTTGTCGATCTGTTTAAGTCCCGCGGGCTTCAAATAAACGCGTATGCCGCTGATATGTGGAGCTATCCTTTTGCCGGCGGGGAAGCCGGGATGGTCGAGAAATATGAAGAGGCTTACGATAAAAGCCTGGAAATGTGCGTGGACTGCGGGATCCCGGTCATCAGGGTCGACACAGTCTCCCCTACCCCTTATCCGGATGATTTTGATTACCCGCGTGTGTGGGACAAGGTCGTGGATATGTTCAGAAAAGATGCCGAAAAGGCTAATAAAGATGGGATCCTCATCGTGTGGGAGTTCGAACCCGGGTTTATTTTCAACAAACCGTCTGAAATAGTAAAGATAGTAAACGACGTCGGTATGGACAATTTTAAGCTCCAGGTGGACACGTGCCATGTTCAAATGTGCGCGGTTGAGGGTGCCAAACAATATGGTGAGAAAGAAGTGCTGAAAGGCGGGCAGATCGAGTTCTTTGAGATGGTCAACGGGATGATCGGGGACATTCACATTATCGACTCGGACAACACCCTCCACGAAGGTGAAACATCGACTCACGCACCTTTCGGGGAAGGGGTCATTAACTTCGAAGAGGTAATACCGGCTGTAGTCAAGGCAGGCTATAAATCGGAGTGGTGGACGATCGACCTGTGCTTCTGGCCGAACGCGTGGGAGATCACAGAGGATTCAAAAAAATACGTAGACAGCCTGTTCCCGAAACTCGGGATGTGACCGTTTTCTGCAATGCCGGTTGGACCGGATTTCCAAAAAAAATCAATTTTTTGAACAAATATTTGAACAAATAGCGGCGCGGATCGGATTGCGCCCGGTAAATTATGAAATGTGCTTGCGGCGTCTCGCGGGTTTTCCGGGCTGCGGCGCCGGCAGCAATTCAAATCAAGGAGGACTGTGTGAAAGGTAAAATGAAGGCCATGGTGTTTTATGAGCCGCTCAATATGAAATATGAAGAGGTCGATATACCGGAACTGGGCCCCGACGAGGTGCTGATCAGGATCAAAGCCTGCGGGATATGCGGGTCCGATATTGCCTATTACTGGGGGATGAGCCCGCTTGAAACCGATGACGGGAAAGGCCCGCTTGTCCTGGGTCACGAATGTTCGGGTGAAATCGTGGAGCTTGGCGAGCTGCCGAAACAGCTGGGCATTTTCAAGATCGGGGACAGGGTCGCAGCCGATCCGGTACAGTACTGCAACGCGTGCGAGATATGCAAAAAAGGAGAAGTAAATCTCTGTGAAGAAAAAGCAGTCTCCGGTGTATCGGTTGACGGCGGATTTGCCGAATATATGAAGACGAAATACACGTCGCTTTTTAAACTTCCGGATAATGTCACTTACGAGCAGGGGGCTTTTTTAGAACCGCTTGCTGATTCCGTGTATGCTGTGAAAAAACTGGAAGTGACCCTCGGCGATTTTTGTGTTGTGATCGGCCCCGGCCCCATCGGGCTCGCGCAAGCTCAGCTCATCAAAGCAAGCGGCGCGGGTACCCTGGTCGTTGTCGGCACAAGGGACTACAGGCTGGACGTCGCGAAAAACAACGGCGCCGATCATGTCTTCAACATAAAAGACAGCACGTCAAAATACTATATCTCAGACCTCACCCAAAAAATATCCGAGCTAACGGACGGTAAGATGGCTGACAGGGTGCTGGTGGCAAACGGCAACCCTGAATCCATGAAAATTCCATTTAAAATTTCAGGCAGAAGGTCGGTCATCGTATTTTTCGGGCTGCCCGGGGCGGACGACATGATCGAAGTACCCGCACTGGATACAATTTTTTGGGACAAGACGATAAAGTTTTCCTGGCTGGCACCCCTTACCTACCCGAAGGCAATTAACGCTATCGCGACGAAACTTATAGACGTTGACGCGCTTGCCAACCAGAAGTTCAAGCTCGAAGAGCTGATCCCCGCGCTCGAGAAGGTGAAGGACAGGGTGGGGAATCCTCTAAAGGCGCTGGTGGTACCGTAAGGCCGGTTATTTTTGCAGGGATGGAGGGATCCTGCCCGGCTTAGCTTAAATGCAATTTGTGAGGGACAAAAAACAGCACATTAGGCGTGAAATGTGTTGCCTCGTTAAGAATTAAATCCTTATAAAAAGTCTTAAACTGCAAACCCTTTGACAAATGTTGTCCGATGTACATATATTGTTGGATTGTTAATAATTTATCAAGAGTATAAGTATGGCTGATCACTTGATATCCCCGCACGGCGGGAAGCTTGTCGACTTGATGACATCCGGCGAAAGAGAAGCTGAAATCAAGAAAGCATCGAAACACTGGGTGTCGTGGGACTTGACAAACAGACAGCTTTGCGATCTGGA